>NZ_JAPCIQ010000017.1:0-65798 GCF_027707405.1 Aeromonas sp. QDB68
TGGCATATGGATTTAGGGACTCAGAATACTTTTTTCTGAAAATCAAGGCGGCCTTCCCCGGAAAGCCGCGATGAACCAAAAATAAGGGGCCGAGTGGCACTGGTGGCTAGAGAGTTTAGCGCATAATGAAAACGGCGCTCCGAGGAGCGCCGTCGTTTTGGTGTTGGCTGATCAACTACTGCTGCAATTCCTGCTCGCTGAACACTCCGGCGAAGAGGGCGCTGGAGAGGTAACGCTCGGCGGCGCTTGGCAGGATGACGACGATCGTTTTCCCTTCGAACTCCGGCAGCTCGGCCAGACGGTTGGCAGCGACCACGGCAGCGCCGGAGCTGATACCGGCCAGGATCCCTTCCTCTTCCATCAGGCGGCGGGCCATCTCGATGGCTTCGTCACTGCTCACCTGCTCGACGCGGTCCAGCAGGCTCAAATCCAGGTTGCCCGGGATGAAGCCAGCGCCGATGCCCTGGATCTTGTGGGGACCGGGCTTTATCTCTTCACCCGCCAGTTTCTGGCTGATGACGGGGGATTCGCTGGGCTCGACCGCTACGGAGACGATGGCCTTGCCCTTGGTCTTCTTGATGTAGCGGGAGACCCCGGTGATGGTGCCGCCGGTACCGACGCCCGCCACGAACACATCCACCTCGCCATCGGTGGCGTCCCAGATCTCGGGGCCAGTGGTCTGCTCGTGGATTTCCGGGTTGGCGGGGTTTTCAAACTGTTGCAGCAGTACGTACTTGCCCGGTTCGGATTCGAGGATCTCGTTGGCCTTGGCGATGGCGCCCTTCATGCCGAGGGGACCTTCGGTCAGCACCAGGTTGGCCCCCAGGGCCTTGAGCAGTTTGCGGCGCTCCAGGCTCATGGTGGCTGGCATGGTCAGGGTGATGGGATAGCCGCGGGCCGCAGCCACGAATGCCAGGGCAATGCCCGTGTTGCCGCTGGTGGGCTCAATGATCTCCTTGCCCTTGGTCAGCACGCCGCGTTTCTCGGCATCCCAGATGAGGTTGGCACCGATCCGGCACTTGACGCTGAAACTCGGGTTGCGGCTCTCGATCTTGGCCAGCACGCGGCCCTTGGTAACACGGTTGAGACGAACAAGCGGGGTGTTGCCTATGGTCTGGCTGTTGTCCTCAAAAATTTTGCTCATGGTGCTATCCCTGTGTTTGTTAAGGCGATGAAACAAGATTACCCTGTGGTTTCTGAATGAGAAGTGACGAATCGTTATAACAATATGTTATTACAACATATAGAACTTATTCTCTCTTGCCGAGGGGGCTCCCGCTGCCTGGGCATCCAGTGGAAGGGATCTCATGGGATTTGCAGGAAGCGACCGCTATCTCGCATCACAGGCACTGAAGATGGCCGTCGATGCCGCCATCGTGCTGGAGAAGCCGCTGCTCATCAAGGGTGAGCCCGGTACGGGCAAGACAGTGCTGGCGGAGGCGGTAGCCAAATCTCTGGGCGCCGAGCTCATCAGCTGGCACATCAAGTCCACCACCAAGGCCCAGCAGGGGCTCTACGAATACGATGCCGTCGCCCGGCTGCGAGACTCCCAGCTCGGTGACCCCAGGGTAGGGGAGATAGGCCACTACATCCGCCGGGGCAAGCTGTGGCAGGCCTTCAGCGCAGAGCGGCGGCCAGTGCTGCTCATCGATGAAATCGACAAGGCGGACATCGAGTTTCCCAACGATCTGCTGCTGGAGCTGGATCGGATGGAGTTCGATGTCTACGAGACCGGCGAGCGCGTCAAGGCGCGCCAGCGCCCCGTGGTCATCATCACCTCCAACAACGAAAAAGAGCTGCCGGACGCCTTCCTGCGCCGCTGTTTCTTCCACTACATCCGCTTTCCCGACAAGGCCGAGATGCAGGCCATCGTCAAGCTCCACTACCCAAACCTCAAGGAGCGGCTGCTCGACGAGGCGATGACGCTCTTCTTTGAGCTGCGTGCGGTAGAGGGGCTGCGCAAGAAGCCGTCCACCTCCGAGCTGCTGGACTGGATCCGGCTGCTGTTGGCCGACGACATCGCCCCCGAGGCCCTGCGCACCCGTGAGCCCGGCAAGCTGGTGCCCGCCCTCTATGGTGCCCTGCTCAAGACGGAGCAGGACTTGCACCTCTTCGAGAAGCTCGCCTTCCTGGCGCGCCGCGGCGGCTGAATGCTCATCGACTTCTTCCTTCACCTGCGCCGCCACAAGCTTCCTTGCAGCCTGCGGGAGCTGCTCGACCTGCACGGGGCGCTGGCGGCCAGACTGGCCAGCCTCGACATGGACGAGTTCTACCAGCTATCCCGCTGCCTGCTGGTGAAAGACGAGGCGCACTACGATCGCTTCGATCGCGCCTTCGCCGAGTATTACGAGGGGTTGGCCGCCATCCCCCTGTTGCCGGAGACCCTGCCTGACGACTGGCTACGCAAGGAGTTCGAGCGACTGTTAAGCCCGGAGGAGAAGGCGTTGCTCCAATCCCTTGGCGGGCTCGACCAGCTGCTGGAGACCCTCAACCAGCGGTTAAGCGAGCAGAAGGAGCGCCACGCCGGCGGCAACAAGTGGGTCGGCACTGGGGGCAGCAGCCCGTTCGGTCACGGCGGCTATCACCCGGAAGGGATCCGCATGGGGGGAGAGGGCCAGCACGGGCGGGCGACCAAGGTGTGGGAGGCGCGCCACTTTCGCAACTTCAGTGACGACTCGCCCCTGGGGCAGCGCGCCATCCAGCTCGCCCTGCGCAAGCTCAGGCGCTGGGTGCGCCGGGGCAATCCCGACGAGTTGGATCTCGACGACACCATCCAAAGCTCGGCCAGGCAAGGCTGGCTCGATGTGAAGCTCAGACCCGAGCGCCACAACGGGGTCAAACTGCTGGTCTTCTTCGACGTAGGGGGCTCCATGGATGCCCACGTGGCCGAGGTGCAGCGCCTCTTTTCGGCCCTGCGCCACGAGTTCAAGCACCTGGTGTTCTTCTATTTTCACAACTGCCTCTACGACTTCGTCTGGCAGGACAATGCCAGGCGCCTTGATGATCGGCTCGATACCTTGCGGCTGCTGCGTACCTACGGCAGCGACTACAGGGTGATGGTGGTGGGGGATGCGAAAATGGGCCCTTATGAAATCACCTGGCCAGGTGGCAGCGTAGAGTACTGGAACGAGGAGCCCGGCCAGGTGTGGCTCGGGCGCCTGCAACAACATTTCCCCAAGATGGTGTGGGTCAATCCGCTGCCAAGGCAGGAGTGGCTGTGGCACCCCTCCATCAAGTTGATGAACGAATTGATCGGCGGGCGGATGCACCCGCTGACCCTGGCGGGTCTGGCTGCGGCCATCGACCAGCTGTGACCCTCTGAACCCTAAAAAACAGACAAGCCGGGATTGCACCCGGCCAGGAGCAAAGATGACCTCTATCGTAATCAGTGGCTCAGGCCTCTATACCCCTCCCTTTGCCGTCAGCAATGAAGCGCTGGTGGCGGCCTTCAACCAGTACGTGGATCTCTACAACGAGGAGAACGCCTCCGCCATCGATGCAGGGCAGCTGCCTGCCAAACAGCACTCGAGCTGCGAGTTCATCGAGAAGGCCTCCGGCATCAAGAGCCGCTATCTGGTGAGCAGCGAGGGGGTGCTGGATCCCGACATCATGCAGCCGCTCATGGCGGAGCGCCCGGACAATCAGCCCTCCATCATGGTGGAGATGGCGGTGGCGGCCGCTGAGCAGGCGCTGATCGCCGCCGGTCGTGAACCGGGGGAGATCGATCTTGTCATCGTCGCCGCCTCCAACATGCCGCGCCCCTACCCGGCGCTGGCCATCGAATTGCAGCACTATCTCGGCGCCAGCGGCCTGGCATTCGACATGAACGTGGCCTGCTCTTCCGCCACCTTCGGGATCAAGACCGCCGCAGACATGCTGGCGGCAGGCACCGCCCGGCTGGCGCTGGTGGTCAATCCGGAGATCTGCTCGGGTCACCTCAACTTCCGCGATCGGGACAGTCACTTCATCTTCGGTGACGCCTGTACCGCCGTGCTGCTGGAACGGGAGGCCGATTGCCAGGTGGCCAACCCCTGGCAACTGGTGGCCAGCAAGCTGGTGACCCAGTACTCCAACAACATCCGCAACAACTTCGGCTTCCTGAACCGGCTCAGCCCGCGCACCCGCTACGGCGACGACAAGCTGTTCCGCCAGCAGGGGCGCAAGGTGTTCAAGGAGGTGCTGCCCCTGGTGTGCGATCAGATAGCCTCCCAGCTGGTGGAGCAGGGATGGGTGGCCGATGGCTTGAGCCGGCTCTGGCTTCATCAGGCCAACCTCACCATGAACCAGTTCATCGGTCGCAAGTTGCTGGGCTATGACGCCAGCCAGCAGGAGGCGCCTGTCATCCTCGACCGCTACGGCAACACCAGCTCGTCGGGTTCCATCATCGCCTTCCACCTCTTTAACCAGGATCTGCCGAGCGGGGCTCGCGGGGTGCTCTGTTCCTTTGGCGCCGGTTACTCCATCGGCAGCCTGCTGCTGCAGCGGCGCTGAGCACCCTGTTTTGCCCATAAAAAAGCCACCCTCCCGGGTGGCTTTTTTCATGCTGCCAGAGAGGCTTTTTTCAAGCAGGTTCGATGGTAATTACCTGACATTGCGGTTCTTTTATCTGAAATCGCACGTTCACATCGAACAATCTAACACCGTACACCTTGTCATCCGGCTTGCCCTTCTTGTAAGCAGGGCGGGGATCCTGGGCCAGTACCTCCCTCACCAGTTCGCGCAGCTCCGGGTGGGCCTTGAGCCAGGGGGCGAGCTGCTGCTCGGCCTGGGCGCTGAAGCTCACCGCCAGCGGCGGGGTGGGGGCATCGGGGGCGAAACCGCCACGGGCGTGGGGCAGGCTGTCGGCATAGGGGACATAGGGCTTGATGTCGACAACGGGGGTGCCGTCGAGCAAGTCCACGGCGCCCAGCTCGAGCCAGAGCTTGCCGCGCTCACGTCCCACCCCGTGCAGTTCGACCACGGAGAGGCCGAGGGGGTTGGGGCGGAAGGTGGAGCGGGTGGCAAAGACCCCGACCCGCTCGTTGCCGCCGAGGCGCGGCGGGCGCACCGTCGGGTGCCAGCCCTGATCCATGGTCTGGTGAAACACGAAGCTGATCCAGAGATGGGAGAATTGCTCGATGCCGCGCAGCACATCGGGCTGATCATAGGGAGGAAGCAGTTCGAGGCGGGCGCGAGCCGCGCTGACCAGACCGGGCTGGCGGGGTATGGCGAACTTCTCCTTGTAGGGAGAGCGGATGATCCCTAGGGTATCGATATCGAACTTCATGGCGGATCCTGGCTGAAAACCCGGGCAATGTAGCACAGGCACGCCGAAAACGCAGGGGGAGCTCCAGGACGCGGCCCCTGTGATCCCGATCCCAGACCCGGTGCCTGGGGGCTGTGTCCTGGTGCCAACTTGCGTAGGGTGGGGCGGCAAAAGGGGTGGCGGGGGAGCGGGCAAGGAGCCTGCTGCCCGCACCATGACGATATGCCTGGCGGCATCAGGGCGTGCCTGGGACGTGTGCTCACCATGCCAGGCCATGGCCGTTTCGGCTGCCCGTGGAGGGGCTGCAAGGAGAGGGCGCCATAGAGGAGAGACAGGGATGAAATTGTTGATTATCGGCGGCACCGGCTTTCTGGGTCGCCACCTGACCACGCTGGCCCTGGATTGGGGGCACGAGGTGACGCTGTTCAATCGCGGCCACCGCCAGCACCCGGATTGGCGGGAGCTGACCCAGCTTCACGGGGACAGAGACGGGGACCTGGCCCCCTTGCGGGGCGAGGGGCGGCACTGGGATCTGGTCATCGACACCTGCTGCTATCGCCCCGAACAGGCCGAAGGACTCTCTGACGCTCTGCTGGGGCGCTGTGATCGGCTCATCTTCATCTCCACCATCAGTGTCTATCGCGATTTTTCCCAACCCGGCATGGATGAGTCGGCCCCCTTGCACGAGATGGCAGGAGCGCCCACCGACTACGGCCCCCTCAAGGTGCTGTGCGAGTCGGTGTATCGTGCCCGCTGGGGAGATCGCCTGTGCACCCTGCGCCCCGGCGTGCTCTGCGGCCCCTTTGACCCGACCGCTCGTCTTGCCTGGTGGGTGAGGCGGGTGCAGCGGGGCGGGCACTGGCTCTTGCCGGGGCAGGGGGAGGACAGGCTGCAATATCTGGATGTACGCGACTGCGCCGAGTTCGTGCTGCGGGCTGCCGAGCAGCGACTCGCTGGGTGTTTCAACCTGATCAAGCCCGGCATCGCACTGAACGACTGGGTGGAGCGCCTCGCTGCCCGGCTGACGCCAGCGACCCCCTTGCAGCTCGAGTGGGCTCCCTGGCGTGACCTGATGGCGGCAGGGGTGGCGCCCTGGCAAAGCTATCCCACGCTGCTGCCAAACGAGCTGCCCGAGTATGCTGGGTATGGCACCATCAGCGCTGAGGCCGCCATCGTCCATGGGCTGAACTTTCGCCCCCTGGAGGAGACGGTTGACGATCTGGTGGTATGGCTTGCCAGCAACCCCCGGGGGCCGCTGCCAGGCATGACCCATGATGAGGAACAGGCCCTGCGACGACGGGGGGCGCTTCCCCTGTCATCGAATGCGCATTAGCCGACATCATAAAGAAGAGGGCACCCCGGGGTGCCCTCTTCTCATGTGGGGTGTTCATCCATGACGGGGCTCAGCGCAGCAATGCACCCGCGTCGGCCAGCAGGGTCCTCAGCACACTGCGATGGCAGCGGGACTCCTGTTCGCAGTAGCATCCCACCGAGAAATGGGTGGTGTGGGAGAGGGCAGCCAGCAGGGCCAGATCGTGCCTCGCGGCCGGGGCGGCCATCTCGGCCTTGTACTGCTTGCAGAAGGCGGTCCACCGGGCCGGGGTGTCGGCAGTCTGACCGAGTTTCATGGTCTCGGCGCTGGGGGCCAGATTGGGGAACCAGACGTCGTACCAATCCTGGCTGGCGAACGCCGCTTTGGGCACGCCGCGAGGGGGGCGACGCACGGTACCGATGCGAAGCCCCTCATCCTCGAGGCGGGGGCTGCCGAGTCGCACGATGGCGATCGCCATGGCAGGACTTACTTCTCTTCGGCCACTTTCAGCGCCTGACCGTAGCAGATCACCTGTTTCAGGCAGCCGGGCACGTCGCTGAACTCGGCGCACTTGTCGAAGCTGACGCCGTTGCCCCCCATGTCCGCCACGCGGCGGCGGGCCAGGGTGCGGGCTTCACCGGCATTGGGCACCGCCTGATTGGCATCGCTCTGGCAGGATTCCCCCTCGACGGTGCCGAGATAGAGGTAGTTGAGGTCGGCGAGCTCGCTCTGCTCGTAGATCCGCACGCTCCCCGGCTTGAAGTACTCGTCGAAGTTTTCCTTGTCCAGATTGCTGTTGAAGGCGAAGTCGGCGCAACCGGAGGCAATCAGGGGCATCATCAGGATCAGGCGTTTCATATCGGCATCTTGTTGGGTGGCGAGTGGGCCATTATAGGGGGCAGTCGCCGATGGCGACCAGCCCCATTTTTAGCCATATCAATGGATTGTAGCGAGACGACCCCGGATCAGGCGGGGGCCAGTCGCCGGTGCAGGCTGCGGTAGTGATCATCTTCCAGCAGCTCCTGGTGGGGGGCACACAGACGGATGCGACCCTCTTCCATCAGGGCTACCCTGTCCATCCGTTCCAGCCCCAGCAGGCGGTGGGAAATGAGCAGCAGGGTGCGATCCGCCCCCAGGGTCAGCAGCAGATCCATGATCTCCCGTTCGGTCTGGGTATCGAGCCCTTCGGTGGGCTCGTCCAGCAGCCAGAGCGGTGCATCGTGGAGCAGGGCGCGGGCGATGCCGATGCGGCGGCGCTCCCCGCCGGAGAGCGGACGCCCGCCATCCCCGAGCCAGGCATCCAGCCCCTGTTCGGCCTGCTCACCCTCATCGCGCAGCAGAGTTCCGAGCCCCACCTGGGTGAGCACCTCGATGAGCCGTTCGTCGCTGGCTCCGGGGGCGGCCAGGGTGAGGTTGCCACGCAGGGTATCGGCAAACAGGTGGACCCGCTGGCTCACCACGGAGCAGGAGGCGCGCAGCGCCTCTTCGCTGTAATCGGTGAGGGGTTTGCCATCGAGCAGGATCTCCCCCGATAGGGCCGTCCACTCCCGGGTCAGCAACCCCATCAGGGTGGACTTGCCACAGCCGGTCTGCCCCAGCAGCGCCAGCTTCTCCCCGGCATGCAGTTGCAGGGTGCACCCTTGCAGCACGGGAGCATCCTGGCCTGGATAGGTGAAATGCAGATCGCTTATCTGCACGGCACCCCGGGCAGCGGGGGCTTGCTGTGCTCCCCACTCCGGCGCCTTGGCCTCTTGCAGGATCTCGTTGAGACGGCGGGCGGAGGTGAGGCTGGTGGAGAGGTGCTGGAAGGCACCGGCCAGCGGCAGCAGCGCCTCGAAGCTCGCCAGGGTAGCGAACACCATGAGTGCGGTGATGGGATCAGGGGCACTGCCACCGACGCCGTGACCGGCCAGCCAGAGCATCAGGGTCAGAGTCCAGCCGCTCAGCAACTGCACCGAGAAGGCTGCCAGGCCGCTGACGCGGGCCATGCGGGCCTGGGCCCGGATCAGGGCCTGCTCCGCCTGCTGCAATCCGGTGAGCGCCTCGGGAGCGGCGGCGAACATCTGCAGTTCGGCCTGGCCATCCAGATAGTCCACCATGCGGGTACGCAGGTTGGACTTCTCGGCGATGAGCTGGCGGCCCGGCGCGCGCCCGGCAAAATAGAAGACCAGGGGCAAAGCCAGCATGCCAAAGAGCAGAATGGCTCCCAGCGTCAGCGCCAGGCGACCATCGAAGAAGGAGAGGAAGAATACCAGCCCGGCGCAGCTCAGCAGTGCCGCCCCAATGGGGGTGATGAGGCGCAGATAGACGTGATCCATGGCGTCGATGTCGGCCACCAGACGGTTGAGCAGGTCAGCCTGGCGAAAACCGGCAAGGGAGCCGGGGGAGAGAGGGGAGAGCTTTTGCCAGAACCAGACCCGCAGCCGGGTCAGCACCCGGAAGGTGGCGTCGTGGCTCACGACCCGCTCGCCCCAGCGACTGGCGGTGCGCACGATGGAGAAGAAACGCACGCCCCCCGCAGGGGTCATGTAGTTGAAGGTGTCTCGGGTGGCGACCGCCAGCCCGGCGACGGCGGCGGCGGAGAGGAACCAGCCGGAGAGGGAGAGCAGGCCCATGCCGGCCACCAGGGTGACCAGGGCCAGCAGCAGGCCGATGGAGAGGCTGAGCCAGTGCTGGCGATAAAGGCGCAGGAACGGCAATAGATCAGTCATCGAGAGAGTCTCCGAAACCTTGGGATTGCGACAGGAGGCGGGCGAAGGGGCCCTGGGCCTCGCCGAGTGCGGCAAAACGTCCCTGCTCCACCAGCTTGCCGTGCGCCAGCACCAGGATGTTGTCCATCTGGCTGAGCTGATCAAGGCGGTGGGTGATCATCAGCAGGGTCTGACCTTGTGCGGCCTGTTCGAGGGCGCTCATGACGGCCCGCTCAGAATGGCGATCCAGGCTGGCAGTGGGTTCATCCAGCACCATCATCTGGGTCGTCTTGAGCAGGGTGCGGGCAAGGGCGATGCGCTGGGCCTGGCCGACGGAGAGGCCGCCCGCCTGATCCCCGACCCGATAGTCCAGCCCTTTCTCATTGACGAACTCCCAGGCCTGGGCGCGCTTGAGCGCGGCTTCCAGCTCGGCGTCGCTGGCGGATGGTCTGGCCAGCAGCAGGTTGTCCCGCAGGGAGCTGTGGAAGAGTTGGGGATTCTGGGAGAGCCAGCCTAGCTGCTGGCGCCACTGGCTGATGTCCAGGGTACGAAGCTCCACTCCGTTGACGCACAGGGAACCGCGATAGGGGGCAAAACCGAGCAGGGCATTGACCAGGGAGCTCTTGCCCGCGCCGCTGATGCCGACCAGGGCGGTGCGCGTGCCGGCTTCCAGCGTGAAATCGAGGGGACCGACCAGCACCTTGCCCTCGGCGCTCAGCACTTCCAGGCTGCGGGCTTCTACCTTGACGGGGCCATCCGCATGGAAGGGGAGCGTCCCGGAGGCGGGTTCGCTCACGTCGGCCTCGAGAAATTCCAGCAGTTGTTCGGCGGCGCCAATGGCCTGTGCCTTGGCGTGATAGTGGGCACCGAGTTCCCGCAGCGGCGCGTAGAACTCGGGGGCGAGGAAGAGCACGAACAGGCCGGTAAAGAGGGTGACCTTGACGCCATAGCTGCCAAAGTTGAGGTGATCGATGTAGGAGAAACCGAAGTAGACGGCCACCAGGGCCACCGCGATGGCGGCGAAGAACTCCAGCACGGCCGTGCTCAGGAAGGCGAGGCGCAGCACCTCCATGGTGCGCTCGCGAAAATCTTCCGATGCATCGCGGATGGCCTCCCCTTCCGCCCGGGTACGCATGAAAAGCTGCAGGGTGCGCAGCCCCTTGAGGCGATCGAGGAAGTGGCCTGAGAGGCGCGCCAGCGACTGGAAGTTTCGGCGGTTGGCATCGGCGGCGCCCACCCCTACCAGGATCATGAAGAGGGGAATGAGGGGGGCCGTGCCGAGTAGAATGAAGCCCGCCGCCCAGTTGACCGGGAACACGGAGACCAGGATCACCAGAGGAATAAAGACGGCGATGGCCATCTGGGGCAGATAGCGGGAGAAGAAGTCCTGCATCTCTTCGATCTGCTCGAGCAGCAGGCTGGCCCAGCTACCGGCGGGGCGACGCTGGATATAGGCAGGGCCGAGCCTGGCGAGGCGGGTGAGCACCAGCTCGCGGATGGCCTGGCGCACCGCACTGCCTGCCTTGAAACTCGCCACCTCGCGGCCATAGGCCAGGGCCGCCTTGGTCAGGGTCACCAGCAACAGACTGATGAAGAGGGGGGCGGAGTGCTCCGGCGTGGAGCCTTCGATGATGAAACCGTGCAGCAGGGTCGCCAGCAACCAGGCCTGCATCACCATCAGGACGCCCTGACCCAGCCCGAAGGCGATGGAGATGCCGATCCAGCGCCGACCATGGCCCGATTGTTTGCGCAACCAGCCATAGAGATGTTTCTGTCTGTTCTTGTCCATTACCACCACTCCTCAAACGAGTGGCGCAAGACTATCGTCGCCCCCACGGCTTGGCAACCTTGCAGAACCGGGCGGATGAACATCATTGTGTGAAAAATCGGCTTCATGCTCATTAGTTGGCCGAACAGCTTGATTTATGGCAAAAAATGCGAGGTCGGTGATTGCGCTCGGCGGCAAAATGCATATAGTAGAGGCCACTGACGCGGGTGTAGTTCAATGGTAGAACGGTAGCTTCCCAAGCTGCATACGTGGGTTCGATTCCCATCACCCGCTCCACATTCCAGATAGCGGCACGCGCCGTTGTCCATATCAGCCAGATGGCTGTCTGTCGTGGGGATTCCCCATCACACCAAGCACGTTTTGATGCCTAGCGGGCATCGTATAATGGCTATTACCTCAGCCTTCCAAGCTGATGATGCGGGTTCGATTCCCGCTGCCCGCTCCAGTCTTCACACAAAAAGCCCACTCCTGCGAGTGGGCTTTTTGTTGTCTGTTTTTTGATGCCGGCGAGAGTGCCAGAGCGGCCAAGCTGAAAGGCGCAGACATGGAAAAGGCGCCACAGGGCGCCTTTTCAACTCGGGAGTGGGGAGGATTACTCCTGCTCCAGCTCGCCGCAGAAGCGATAGCCTTCGCCATGGATGGTGGCGATGATCTCCGGGGTGTCGCCCACGCTCTCGAAGTGCTTGCGAATACGGCGGATGGTCACGTCGACGGTGCGGTCGTGGGGCTTGAGTTCGCGGCCCGTCATCTTCTTGAGCAGCTCGGCACGGGTCTGGATCTGGCCCGGGTTCTCGCAGAAATGCAGCATGGCGCGGAACTCGGAGCGGGGCAGCTTGAACATGTCCCCTGCCGGGCTGACCAGGGCGCGGCTGTTGATGTCCAGGGCCCAGCCATTGAACAGATAACGTTCTACCAGCTTCTTCTCTTCGCCACCGGCGGCCACGTTCATGGTACGGCTCAGCAGGTTGCGGGCACGGATGGTCAGTTCACGTGGGTTGAACGGCTTGGTGATGTAGTCATCTGCGCCGATCTCCAGCCCCAGGATCTTGTCCACTTCGTTGTCGCGACCGGTCAGGAACATCAGGGCGATGTTGTCATCTTCACGCAGCTCGCGCGCCAGCAGCAGGCCGTTCTTGCCCGGCAGGTTGATGTCCATGATCACCAGGTTGATGGTGTGGCTGGTCAGGGCCTGGTGCATCTCGTCACCGTTGTTGGCTTCCAGCACGATGTAGCCTTCGGCTTCGAAGATGCTCTTGAGGGTGTTGCGGGTGACCAGCTCGTCTTCGACGATCAGAATATGTGGTGTTTGCATGAGTATTCCCAGATTCTTATCAGTTAATTATCGAAATTTTAACACTCTTTGGCGTTATCCGACCGGTCCTGAAAATTTATTACGTCATCCTGGGTATGAATATCAGGTCGAATCATCGCGAATTTGGTAACTATGTCGGCAAGCATCCCTGTGCCGTACATGGGCTCTCAACAAGTCTGAACAAGAGAAGCCCGGAGAGGTAGTCCATTACAAAAGTTGCTGCATTTTATCAGTTAACAGGCGCATAACAACACTCTTTGCCGTCAGATAGCAACTTTTTAACTCAGCTTTGATATAAGTCAATCCCCGAGTTCGCTGCATCATACTTGGGCTGACCCGCTTTTTCGCCCTTAATAAATGTAATGGGATGTAACATGTGGTTGACATGACTTTGTGGGAAAACTACAGAAAAGTGTGCTTCATCGCCCCCTTTGCGCCTCCCAGCTGCCCAGCCTATGCCATTGTCACGGCCTGGAACCCGGCCAGCCGGTGGGTGGGGCTGCGCCGCAATGCCCGTCGCCAGCGAGCCCTTGTCCGGCAAGTGGGTGAGTGTCCCGTCATGGGAGAGGTCTGGGGGAGCGATGAGGATGAGCGCTGGCAGGAGGCGTCGCTATTGTTGCCGCTTTCGCTGCCAGAGGCGATCCGGCTGGCCGCCCGATTTGGCCAGAATGCCCTCTATTGGGTGCGTGAAGGAGAGCTCTGGCTGGTGCCCGTGTTGCTGGAAGGGCCGCCCTGTCATCTGGGGGCGCTTGCGTCCCGCTGGCGGCTCAGGCCTTCGGGCTGACATGGCCCCCCGCCATCCGCACAGGGCACCCGGCCGGTGGATTGTCAGCGCCCCGACATGATGAAAGAATGAGCGGACACATTTCACTCCATGGAAGGATGATGATCATGCTGGACCTGCTGCCCGACCTTTGCGATGAACATGGCGATGCCCTTAGGATCGCTGACCCCCTGTTTCAGGACTATGGTGGCAAGGCGCTGTTTTACGGCGAGGCCGTGACCCTCTCCTGCTTTGAAGACAACAGCCTGGTGCGTGATCTGGTCAATCGTCCCGGCCATGGCAAGGTGATGGTGATCGACGGGGGCGGCTCCCTGCGTCGGGCGCTGCTCGGGGATCAGCTGGCCATCAAGGCGGTGGAGCAGGGGTGGGAGGGGATCCTCATCAATGGTGCCGTGCGGGATGTGGGGACGCTGGCGACCCTGGCGCTGGGGGTCAAGGCCCTGGCCCCCTGCCCGGTCAAGACCGAAAAACGGGGCCTGGGCACGCTGGACACCGTGGTCTCTTTTGCCGGTGTGACCATAGCGCCCGGCGACTATGTCTACGCCGATCTCAACGGTGTGCTGGTGAGCGGCGCCAGGCTCCTCTGAACCTCAAAAGTTGAAGCCCACTCCCAGAGTGAGAAAGTGTTCCGTGCTGAAGGCACTGAGTCCGTAATTGGCGGTGATGGCTAGGGAGGGGGTCACCAGCAGGCTGCTGTTGAGCTCAACCAGGGTGCTGGCCTTGCTCACCTCCAGTTGCTTGAGCTGGCTGCCGATGTTGAATGACGGGGAGAGGCGATAGCGCACCCCAGAGCTGATATTGAACCCGGCCTGCCCGCTCTGGGGACCGATGGCGGGGCCGGCCTCCATGTAGAGGCTGATGTCATCCTGAAGCGGGTATTGGTAGCCGGTATTGATGAGCCAGAGGTCGAAGTTGTCGCCAAGATGGCTCTGGTTGCCGAGCAGTACGCCGGAATAGCTTTTGACGTAGAGCGGGTTGTCCGATTCGGTCTGGAGAAAACTCCAGTCGGCGGCCTGAGCCGAAAAGACGAGGCTGGATGCCATTGCGATGACGAGAGACTTGACCATTCGTTTCCCCTCCCTGGGTCCGAACAGGACTACAAGCATGGCACATGCCAGCGGGGAGTAAAGGGAACCCCGATCACAATAAAAGAGTTTTGATTGACGCCGCAGTCATGGCACACAGGCCCCTCACTCCGTGTCGTTACGACACGCTCCATCACGAGGTGAACTGATGAACAACAAACTGATCCTGCTGGCCGCTCTGGCCCTGGGAGGCTGCGCCATGACTACGGGCTCTACGCTGGCACAATTGCAGGCATCGACCTGGCAACTGCAAGGGGCGAGCGGTGATACCTTCACCCTGCAGGTCGCCGGTGACAAGGTGGCGGGCAAGGGCGGCTGCAACCGCTACTTTGGCGGCATCACAGAGCAGGGTGACGGCGTGTTGACGCTGGGCGCCATGGGTTCGACGCGCATGATGTGTGCGGGGGATCTGGCCGGCAAGGAGATGAACTACCTGCAGACCCTGGAGAAGGTGGCGAGCTTCCAGATCAGCGGCAAACAGCTAGTACTCAAGGATGCCGACAAGGCCACCTTGCTGACCTTTGACGCCGTGAAATAAGCCGGGATCTCGTCAAAGGCTGTCGCAGGCGGCCCCTGCGCCAGCGTGCAGAAGAATGTGAAAAGGGACGCCATGGCGTCCCTTTTTGTGCCTGATGCCGGGTCATCCCCCTCGCTGGAAGCGAAACCGCTTCTTGCGCCGGTAGGGATAGACATCCTCGAACATCCCCTCCTTGATGTTGCTCTGCAGCATCTTCCAGTAGTTGGCATCGAAGAGCTCCTTGTGCAACTGCATCATGATCTCCCGCACCTGGGGTTTTTGCAGCAGGAAGGTGGCGAACTCCTCCGGGAAGATGTCGTTGGGTGCCACCGAATACCAGGGTTCGGCGCTCCACTCGTCCTCCGGGTAGCGCGGCGGCGGGATCTGGCGGAAGTTGCACTCCGTCATATAGCAGATCTCGTCGTAGTCGTAGAAGACCACCCGGCCGTGGCGAGTCACCCCGAAGTTCTTGAACAGCATGTCGCCGGGGAAGATGTTGGCCGCCGCGAGCTGGCGGATGGCGTTGCCGTACTCCTCCAGGGCGAGGCGGGTCTGCTGTTCGTCCGCCTGATCCAGATAGAGGTTCAGCGGGATCATCTTGCGCTCGGTGTAGAGGTGTTTGATCACCAGCTTGTCGGCGGTGAGGGTAAGCGCAGAAGGCGCCACAGCCTTGAGCTCGGCCAACAGCTCCGGCGAGATGCGATCGAGGGGAAACTCGAAGTTGGTGAACTCCTGGGTATCTGCCATGCGGCCCACTCTATCGTGCTGTTTTACCAGCCGGTATTTCTCCTTCACCTGCTCGTGGCTCACCTCCTTGGGCGGGGTGAACTCGTCTTTTATCACCTTGAACACCACATCGTAGGAGGGGAGGGTGAACACGCTCATCACCATCCCCTTGATGCCGGGCGCAATGACGAACTGCTCCCGGCTCTGGGCCAGGTGCTGCTGGTAGTGACGATAGAGCTCGGTCTTGCCGTGTTTCTGGCAGCCGATGGCGTTGTAGATTTCATAGTCCGGCTTGCGGGGCATGATCTGGCGAAGGAAGGCCACAAAGAGCGCCGGCACCGGGGCATAGACCATGAAGTAGGCGCGGGCGAAGCCGAACACGATGGAAGCCAGCTCCGGCTCGAAGATGACGGTGTCCACATAGATGCTCTGACCGGTGCTGAGCAAGGGCAGGATGAAGGGATAGACTTCTCCCTTCACCCGGATGAGCCCCACCAGATAGGCTCCCTTGTTGCGATAGAACACCTCCCTGAGCAGCTCGATGGCGAAGGGCTCCTCGTGCAGGATGGCCGGGCCGCTCTCTGCCAGATGGCGGTGGATATCCATGATGTCCCGCTGCTTGTCTTCGAAAGGGAGGGTGAAGCTGTAATCCCCGAGCAGCTGGCTCAGGGTCTGGGGCAGGTGGGAGAGATCGGTGCGATAGATACGCAGCAAGGATCCCAGGTCAGGCTTGTCACCCCGGCTCACGAAGGGGTGGATATAAAGGTTCTCGTCGCGGATGTTGCGATGGCGGAAGATGCGGCGATAGACGGAATTGAAGAAGGACTCCGCCACCTCGAAGTTCTCGCAGCGGGGCAGGAGATCGCTGAAGGCGCCTTTCACCTGCTTGAGCAGGGCCTGGGTCGGCAGCTGCTCCCCCATCATCTGCTTGATGAGGGCAGTGGTGGCGCCGACGTGATGATCATAGAGGCGAATGCGCTCGCGCCCGGCGAGCTGCACTCCCAACCAGTCGCTGTTCTCGAAGCGGCTCTTGCTGCCCTGGGTTATCTCGAGAAAGCGGCTGTAAAACGACTCGAAACGCTGCAAGATCGTCTCGGCGACCGCCTGTTCCAATGGCTGCTGCATCTCTCTCTTCCTTGTGATGTATCGGGCCCATGGCGTCTGTGCCGGTAGGCAAGGGGCTCACTCGTCCGGCCACTATGGCAACATCCAAACATCTGTTCAAGTGGCAATGTTCGGGGATAAACGGTAGATTGCGCCCCTGTTTTGCCGGCGGTTTGCTGCAGTTCGCGGCATCGGCCCTGTTCAGGAGAAACCCGATGAAACTCTATTTTGTACTGGTGGCCCCCGCTCGCGCGGCGAACGTGGGGGCGGCCGCCCGCGCCATGAAGACCATGGGCTTCGATGCCATGCGACTGGTGGGGAGCCGGGTGCACGAAGAGGAGGAGGCGAGCTGGGTCGCCCACGGTGCCCAGGAGATCCTGGCGGAGGCCCAAGCCTTCGACACCCTGGAAGAGGCCCTGGCGGACATGGATCTGGTGGTCGCCACCACGGCCCGCCAGCGCGGCCGCTATCAGCACTACCTCACCCCGGCGGACATTCGCGACCAGATCCGGGCCAAGCCCTCCCTTGAGAAGGTGGCCATCGTGTTTGGCTGCGAGGAGTCCGGGCTCTCCAACGAACAGCTCGCCCAGGTGGATCTCATCAGCTACCTGCCTCTCAAGGTCTCATACCCGTCCCTGAACCTGGGTCAGGCGATCATGTTGTATGCCTATGAGCTGAGTCCGCTGCTCGATGACCAGAAAGTGAGCGACGAGCAGGACGTAGCAGAAAATTTCGAGAGTGCCGGGCAGGTTCGTGTGCTGAAATCAAAAACAGCAGAATTACTTGGTGAACTCGGAGTTTCGCAGGATGAAAAACTGCATCAATGGGTGATGGACCGAGTGCCCATGCTGCCGCAGCGGGATCTCAATATGCTCCATCTGCTCTGCAAAGACCTTGCCCGCAAGTTTGGCAAGGAGGTTTAGGTTGACAGCCCCTCGCCGGGCGCGGTATTGCTAACAACCAGATTCGTTCAAGAGTGTTCGTCATGCAGCTATTCACCAACATCATCACCACCACCATTATTACCGGTACCACCACAGGTGGCACTGGGGCCGGTTGATGCGCTGACGAACAAGCACAGAAATCAGAAAAAGGCCCGTACCCACCCAGTACGGGCCTTTTTTGTTGGATTGTTTTTAGACCTATTAGCAGATCAATTTGCAGGGAATACAGGGAGATAGCGATGAGAGTGTTGAAATTTGGCGGGTCGTCACTGGCCGACGCAGAGCGTTTCTTGCGGGTTGCCGATATCGCGGTGAATACCCATGGCCAATCCCAGGTGGCCCTGGTGCTGTCGGCACCGGCCAAGGTGACCAATCACCTGGTCGCCCTGGTGGAACAGACCAGTCGCGGCATGGATGCAAGCAGTACCCTGTTCGAGATCAACGGCATCTTCTCCCGCCTGCTGGCCGGCTTGAAGGCCGCCTATCCCGCGCTGGATGACAAGGCGCTGCAGGCTCGTTTGACCAGCGAACTGGATCAGGTCGAGCGGCTGATGCAGGGTATCCGTCTGCTGGGGCTGTGCCCGGACAACGTCCAGGCCCGCATCCTGAGCCGTGGCGAGAACCTCTCCATCGCCTTCATGCACGAGCTCTTGCGGGTGCGCGGCCTCGAGCTGGATCTCATCGTGCCCGAGCAGTTGCTGGTCACCGATGGCGGCTACCTCGAAGCCCATGTGGACATCGAAGCTTCCCGGGTGCGCTTCGCCGCCAAGGGCCTGCGCTCTGATTGTCTCTACCTGATGCCGGGCTTCACCGGTGGCAGCGACAAGGGCGAGACCGTGCTGCTGGGCCGCAACGGCTCCGACTATTCCGCAGCCGTCTTGGCCGCCTGCGTCGATGCCGAGTGCTGCGAGATCTGGACCGACGTGGAGGGCTGCTACAACTGCGACCCTCGCCTGGTACCGGATGCCTACCTGCTCAAAACCCTCTCCTATAAAGAGGCGATGGAGCTCTCCTACTTCGGTGCCAAGGTGCTGCACCCGAAGACCATCGCCCCCGTGGCCCAGTTCCACATTCCCTGCCTCATCAAGAACAGCTTCAACCCTCAGGGTCCGGGTACCCTCATCGGGGTCGATCAGGGGGATGACGATCTGAAGGTGAAGGCCATCTCGGATCTCTCCGGCATGTGCATGTTCAACGTCTCCGGTCCCGGCATGAAGGGCATGGTAGGCATGGCCGGTCGTATCTTCTCCGCCGTCTCCCGCGCCGGGGTCAGCATCGTGCTGATCACCCAGTCGTCCTCCGAGTACAGCGTCAGCTTCTGTATCCACAGCTACGACAGCGACAAGACCCGCAAGGTGCTGGAGCGCGAGTTCGAGCTGGAGTTCAAGAACCAGTTGCTGGACCCGCTCGAGATCATGACCGATCTCGCCATCATCTCCCTCATCGGTGACGGCATGCGCACCTCCAAGGGGATGGCGGCGCGCTTCTTCACCTCCCTGGCCCAGGCCTCCATCAACATCGTCGCCATCGCACAAGGGTCGAGCGAGCGCTCCATCTCCGCGGTCGTGCGCTCCGGCAAGGTGGCGGAAGCCATCAAGGCGTGTCACCAGAACTTCTTTGGCAGCCAGCAGTTCATCGATCTCTTCGTGGTCGGGGTGGGCGGCGTCGGTGCGGCCCTGGTGGATCAGATTGCCCGCCAGCAGCCGGTACTGGCCGAGCAGGGCACTGGCCTGCGAGTAGTGGGTATCGCCAACAGCCGCCAGATGGCGGTCAACAAGGATGGTCTGGCCCTCGCCAACTGGCGTGAACAGCTGGTGGAAGCCCAGGGCAGTTTCAGCCTGGAGGCGGTGAAGAAGCTGGTGGAAGAGAGCCACCTCATCAACCCGGTGATCGTCGACTGCACCTCGAGCGAAGCCGTGGCCGTCCAGTACGCCGATTTCCTCGGGGCAGGTTTCCACGTGGTCACCCCGAACAAGAAGGCCAACACCGGGTCGCTCGATTACTACAAGGCGCTGCGCCGCACCGCCCGCCAGACCCGTCGCAAGTTCCTGTACGAGACCAACGTGGGCGCGGGCCTGCCGGTCATCGAGAACCTGCAAAACCTCATCAAGGCCGGTGACAAGCTGCGCGCCTTCGACGGCATCCTGTCCGGGTCGCTCTCCTTCATCTTCGGCAAGCTGGACGAGGGGATGGCCTTCTCCGAGGCCACCCAGATCGCCCGCGGCAACGGCTTCACCGAGCCGGATCCCCGCGATGACCTGAACGGCATGGACGTGGCTCGCAAGCTGCTCATTCTGGCCCGCGAGGCCGGCATGGCGCTGGAGCTCTCCGATGTGGAGGTGGAGCAGGCACTGCCGCCGGGCTTTGACGTGAGCGGCGACGTGGAGGCCTTCATGGCCCGCCTGCCCGAGGCCGACGGCTGGTTCCGCGACCAGTTCGCGGCGGCCCAGCGTGAAGGCAAGGTGCTGCGTTACGTCGGCTCCATCGAGGGTGGCAAGTGCAAGGTGGCCATCAAGGCGGTGGGTGGTGACGAGCCCCTGTTCAAGGTAAAAGACGGGGAGAACGCGCTCGCCTTCTTCTCCACCTATTACCAGCCCATCCCCCTGGTACTGCGCGGCTATGGCGCAGGGACCGAAGTGACCGCCGCCGGTGTCTTCGCCGATGTGCTGCGCACCCAGAACTGGAAGCAGGAGCTGTAACATGAGTTCAGAGATGAACCCGAATGTAGAAATCGGCGGTAGCGTGGTGGCCTATGCCCCGGCCTCCAGCGCCAACCTGAGCGTGGGCTTTGACGTCCTGGGGGCGGCGCTTGCCCCCGTGGATGGCTCCCTGCTGGGTGACCGCGTCCAGGTCAAATCGGCAGAGGTGCCTTTCGCTCTCTCTTCCGTGGGCCGTTACGCCCACAAGTTGCCGGACGACCCGAAAAAGAACATCCTCCACGACTGCTGGGTCGCCTATGGCGAGGCGCTGGAGAAGCGCGGCCTGGGTCTCAAGCCGCTGGAAATGGTGCTGGAGAAGAACCTGCCGGTGGGCTCGGGCCTGGGATCGAGTGCCTGCAGCGTCGTGGCGGCGCTGGAAGGGCTCAACGCCTTCCACGGTGCGCCCCTGAATGAACACGACCTGCTGCTGCTGATGGGGGAGATGGAAGGGAAGATCTCCGGCTCCGTCCATTACGACAACGTGGCGCCCTGTTATCTGGGCGGCATGCAGCTGGTGCTGGAGGAGGGGGGCGTCATCAGCCAGGGCATCCCGGTGTTTGACGAGTGGTACTGGGTGGTCTGCTACCCGGGCACCGTGGTCTCCACCGCCGCCGCCCGCGCCATCCTGCCGGCCCAGTATCGCCGCCAGGACTGCCTCACCTATGGCCGCCGGCTGGCCGCCTTCGTGCATGCCAGCTACAGCCGCCAGGAAGGGCTGGCCGCCAGCGTCCTGAAAGACGTCATCGCCGAGCCTTATCGCGCGGCCCTGATTGAAGGTTTTAACGAGGTGCGGGCCCAGGGGGCCCAGAACGGGGCGCTGGCCACCGGCATCTCGGGGTCCGGTCCCACCGTGTTCGTGGTGATGAAGGATCTGGCCCAGGCCGAACGCATGAAAGAGTGGATGGAAGCGCACTTCGTGCGCAATGAAGATGGATTTGCCCGGGTCTGCAAACTGGACATGGCCGGGGCACGGGTAACAGGAAGCGAGCTATGAATCTTTACAACATCAAGGACAAGAGTGAACAGGTGAGCTTCGCGCAGGCGGTGCGTCAGGGTCTGGGCCGCGAGCAGGGGCTCTTCTTCCCAGAGACCCTGGAGCCGCTGGCCGACGTGGATGCCCTGCTGGATCTGCCGCTGGCCGAGCGCTCGGCCCGCATCCTGAGCCACCTGCTGGGTGACGAAGTACCGGCTGCCAAGGTGAGCGAGCTTATCGACGCCGCTTTCACCTTCCCGGCGCCTCTGGTGAAGCTCAAAGATGGCACCTATGCCCTCGAGCTGTTCCACGGCCCGACCCTGGCGTTCAAGGATTTCGGCGGCCGCTTCATGGCCCAGTGTCTGGCTGCGTTCAGAACCAATGACAAGATCACCATTCTCACCGCCACCTCCGGCGACACCGGCGCCGCCGTGGCCCACGCCTTCTACGGCCTGGAGGGGATTGAAGTGGTGATCCTCTACCCCAAGGGCAAGATAAGCCCCTTGCAGGAGGCGCTTTTCTGCACCCTCGGCGGCAACATCCGCACCCTCGCCATCGACGGTGACTTCGATGCCTGCCAGGCGCTGGTCAAAGATGCCTTCGACGATGAAGGGCTCAAGACCGCCATCGGCCTCAACTCCGCCAACTCCATCAACATCAGCCGCCTGCTGGCCCAGGTTTGCTACTACTTCGAAGCCGTGGCCCAGTTGCCGAAAGCCGATCGCGCCAAGGCGGTCATCAGCGTGCCGTCCGGCAACTTTGGCAACCTCACCGCGGGTCTCATCGCCAAGGCGCTGGGGCTGCCGGTGAAGCGCTTTATCGCCGCCACCAACGCCAACGACACCGTGCCGCGCTACCTGAAAACCGGCCAGTGGGAGCCGCACCAGACGGTGGCAACCCTGTCGAACGCCATGGACGTGAGCCGCCCCAACAACTGGCCGCGGGTGGAAGAGCTGTGCCGTCGCAAGGGCTGGGCGCTGGAAACCTTGGGCTCAGGGATGCGCGACGATGCCCAGACCCGGGATGCGTTGCAGCGCCTGCATCAGCTGGATTACCTGTGCGAGCCCCACGGGGCGATTGCCTGGGATCTGCTGAACGAGCAGCTTGGGCAAGACGAGGTCGGTGTGTTCCTCTGCACCGCCCATCCGGCCAAATTCAAGGAGTCGGTGGACGAGATCCTGAATCTGGATGTGCCGCTGCCGGGCCCGCTCGCCAAGCACGCCGAGTTGCCGCTGCTCTCTGTTAATTTGCCAGCGGAGTTTGCCCGGTTAAGGACGTTTTTGGTGGGGTAAGTAGCTGAGCTGAGATAACCGATAGAAATAAAAATCCCCCGGTAACGGGGGATTTTTATTATCATCTGATGAAGGGTATTTCGTATCGGTGGCCCATTACTCCCTAGGGAAGGTGCGAATAAGTCATATGGCACGAGAGCATTTACTGGTAACCCATTGATATTAAATGACTAAAATTTTCATTTTTTGTTCGTGGGATACTTGTTCGCACTTTCCCAAGGCGTAACGCCACCAAAACCCACGCTACCGCCCGTGGATTACAGCTTCCAATGCGCTCCATTAACCAGCGGGCGGGGCCCGAATGGTGCAGTAGGCGCCGAATGGCCAGCATATCCTCAAGCCTCATACGCAAACCAGTCAAAAGTTGACGCAACCGCAGGGAATGACTGGATTTTTTGCGCCAGCTCAACAATTGAAGTGAAGGCGCCGGGTGGCCGGAGCGGGGGCAAGGAGGGGGTTGTCGAGAAGGAAGGGGCATTTTGTTGTCACGGGGAGGGGGGACTATAGTGCAGCGAGGCGAGGGTGCCTCGTTTGGCCCGCGTGAGTGGGGGCCAATCACAATGGATAGAACAATGGGAGTGTGACATATGAAGCGGATCCTGATGGTGTTGAGTCTGTGTGTGACGGTCATGGGCATGGGAATGGGGGTAGCCCAGAGCGCGACCTCTGGCGCGCAGCAAGAGTGCGAGGCCCAGGCGGCGGTGAAGAAGCTGGCGGGCGCCGCCAAGACCAGCTTTGTGGGCAAGTGCGTCAAGGATGCCTCTGCCAGTGCCAAGGCAAGCCAGTGCGAGAAAGCGGCCGCCGACAAGAAGCTGGCCGGTGCGGCCAAGAACAGCTTCGTTCAAAAGTGCCTGAAGACGGACGGGGCCGCCGACAAGGCGACCCAGTGCGAGAAGGCGGCGGCGGACAAGAAGCTCGCCGGGGCGGCCAAGAACAGCTTTATCCAGAAGTGCGTGAAAACCGCCTGAGCCGGTTGAGGCTCTGACACCAACGCTGGTTGAGGCAGTGACGAGAAAGGGGCCCTGGGGCCCCTTTCTCTGTTGTGATGGGTGGTGGGGGCTGCCCTCGCCGCCAGTGTGCCCGGCCATAAGCTCCGGGCGGGGAGCTAACTTGATCCCTGCCTGGTCATCACTCTCCCTGGGTTGGCTGGGTATGTTCGGGGGCGCTGCTAAGCAGATCCTGCCCCTCGTCCTGGCTCAGCACCAGATAGCGCTCGTACTGGCGCAAGACGTCGGCACTCAGCTCGTCCCGGGTCAGGTACTGGATGTCGTACCCGGCGCGGCCATCGGCAAAATAGGTGATGGGCTCGAAGATGCGGGCCTCGGGATCGTGGTTGTGGGCCGCCTCCAGGGGGTTGAAGGCGGGGGCGGGGCGGGCCTCGATGCGCACCCCGTAGCAGAAGTCCCGGCGACCTTGCTGGGGTACCAGCAGATGGCACTGATCCGGCCCATCCTCTTCGACCCGGCTGGTGATGCCCCGGGCAGCGAACTCCTGGCTCAGGGCCGTCAGGGCGGGCAGGGCGACCTTGTCCACAAAGGCGCGGGCTTCCTGCTCGGTGGAGGGGCGCAGCAGGTGATCCATCCGGGTGCGCCACTGCTTGCCGTTCCAGAAGTCAGTGGCGGGGGAGAGGCGCCTGGCCGAGTGCTCCTTGTCTGCGACAAGGCCGCGGCAGAGTCCGAGGCAGAGCAGCACCATGATGAAGGCAAACGGCAGTGCGGCGATGAGGGTCATGGACTGGAGTGCCGCCAGCCCCCCTGTGCTCATCAGGGTACCCGCGGTGACCCCGAGCAGCAGAGCCCAGAACAGGCGCTGCCAGATCGGTGAGCCCTCCTTGCCCTGGGTAGCGATGTTGTCGATGACGAAGGCTCCCGAGTCGGCGGAGGTGACGAAGAAGACGCTGATGAGGATCACCGCGAGGGCCGAGGTGATGTCCGCTCCCGGCAAGAGGTCAAAGAAGTTGAACAGCAGGGTGTCGATGTTGCCGACCGAGTCGATGAGGCTTGTGCCCCCCTCATGCTGGCTGGCCCAGATGGCGGCGTTGCCGAACACCGTCATCCAGAGCAGGTTGAAGGCGGTGGGCACGAACAGGACGCCGAGGATGAATTCGCGCAGGGTGCGTCCGCGGGAGATGCGGGCGATGAAGAGGCCGACAAAGGGGGACCAGGAGATCCACCAGGCCCAGTAGAGCAGGGTCCAGTTGCTGAACCAGCCCGCCTGGCGGGTCTCGCTGTAGGTGAAGGTGCGGAAGGTGAGCTGGCTTAAAGAGGAGACATAGTTGCCAATGTTCTCCGAGAGGGCTCCCAGCAGGTACTGGGTGGGGCCGGCCACCAGCACGAACAGCAGGAGCACGATGGCGAGAAAGAGGTTGAGCTCGGAGAGGCGCTTCACCCCCTTGTCGAGACCGGTGACCGCCGAGATGCCGGCGAGGGTGATGACGACCCCGATGAGGCCGAAGCGAAACAGCTCCCCCGAGGTGTCCATGCCGGTGAGGCGGGTGATCCCCGCCGAGAGTTGCATCACGCCATAGCCCAAGGTGGTGGCGATGCCGAAGATGGTGCCCACCAGGGCGAAGACGTCCACCGCGTGGCCGAGCGGCCCGTGGATCTTCTCCTTGAAGATGGGATAGAGGCCGGAGCGGATGGTCAGGGGCAGGTTGTAGCGAAAGCCGAAGTAGGCCAGCACCAGGCCGACGATGGCGTAGACGGCCCAGGCGTGAAAGCCCCAGTGGAAGAAGGTGGTGACCATGGCCTCGCGGGCGGCCACCGGCGTCAGGGGCGTCGCCTGGGGCGGCGAGACGTAGTGGCTCATGGGCTCGCCCACCCCGAAATACATGAGCCCGATACCCATGCCGGCGGCGAACAGCATGGCGAGCCAGGAGGTGAAGCTGAACTCGGGGCGGGCGTCGTCCGGCCCCAGGCGAATGTTGCCGTAGTGGCTGAAGGCGATCACCAGCAGCAGGATCAGGAACATGCCGACCACCAGCACATAGAACCAGCTGAAATGCTCGGCGATCCAGCTCTGGCCGCTGCCGAAGAAGCGGGCGGCGGCCTCAGGGGCCAGGGAGCAGATGGCCAGCAACGCCAGGATGAAGAGCAGGCCGGGGATGAAGATGGGCAGCGACAGGGTGCATCTGGGAGGGCGAGGAGCGTTCATGGGACACCTTTGGGTGGAAGGACTCAAGACACTATAGGCCCCTCGGGTGCAAAGCAGACAAGGGGTGGATGGCGAGTGACGGGGTCAACGGCCATGAGCACCGTGGGGGAGGCACTCGTCGTCCTGTTTTTTTCATCGTATTTTATGCCTTTAAATCAGATGGTTACCGATTTCTTGTTTGTTAATAGCGAGTTGATGCCGTTTTTTGGGAAATCATTTCTCCCCTCGTCCGGTTCTATTGAACGTAGCCGGATGAGATGCGCCGGAGACATCACTCTCGACAACAAGGAATAGAGACATGAACGTGAAAAAGAGTACTGCCATCGCCTCTGCCATGACGGGTCTGCTGGCCCTGGGTGCCCAGTTCATCGCCGCGCCGGCCATGGCTGCGGATGACAAGGAGAAGTGCTACGGCGTGGTCAAGGCGGGCAAGAACGACTGCGCCACCAAGGGCGGATCCTGCGCCGGCACCGCCAAGATGGATGCCCAGGGGGATGCCTTCGTGGTAGTGCCCAAGGGGCTGTGCGAGAAGCTCGCTGGCGGGTCCCTGCAACCCAAGTAAGCCGCATGCCATGGTGTGGCGCCCGCCACATCATGGCCCTATCTATTGAGAGCCCAGCCATGAACCCCTTGATCGGTATCGGTTTACGCCCCCCGCACTACGACGAGATCCGCCACACCCTGCCCGGAGTGGGCTGGCTTGAGGTACACAGCGAAAACTACTTCGAGCGCCACAACCAGGGCTTTGAGGTGCTGGCGGAGCTTGCGAGGCACTACCCCGTGAGCCTTCACGGAGTCGGCATGTCGCTGGGCTCCGCCGATCCTCTCGATGCCGGGCACCTGCGCCAGCTGGCGGCCCTGGTGGCGGCCATCTCGCCGGTGCGGGTGTCGGAGCACCTGAGCTGGGGCAGCATCGGCGGGCGCTATTTCAACGATCTGCTGCCCATGCCCTACACCCGGGCCGCTCTTTTGCACATGAGCGACAAGATAGATCGGGTGCAGCAGACACTGGGCAGACAACTGCTCATCGAGAATCCCTCCTCCTACCTGCAACTGGCGGGGGAGATGGGGGAGGCCGAGTTTCTGGCCGAGCTGGCTGGGCGCTGCGGCTGCGGCGTCCTGCTCGATCTCAACAACCTCCATGTGAGCGCGGTCAATCACGGCCTGGAGGTGGACGACTATCTGGCGACTATCGACCTCGACACGGTCGGCGAAATTCACCTGGCCGGTTTTACCGAGAAGCACCTGCCTCAGGGGCCCCTCTATATCGACACCCACAGCACCCCCGTGGCCGAGCCCGTCTGGGCGCTCTACGAGCAGGTCTGCCAGCAGCGTGCCATCCCCACCCTGATTGAATGGGATCTGGCGATCCCCCCGCTGCCGGTGCTGCTGGGAGAGGCGCAGCGTGCCAGCGAGATCCTGAGCGCGGCGCAGCAAACATCCAGGGAGGCCGCCCATGTCTGAGCTTGCTTCCCTGCAACGCGCTTTTGCGAGCGGTCTGCTCGGCCAGGATGATGCCATCCTCGGGCACATCCAGCCGGGACGCTTTGCCCCCGACGCCCTGTTGCAGATCTATCGCAACAACTTCATCCTCGGCCTCACCGAGGTGCTCGCCAGCAGCTACCCCGCGGTACGCGCCATGGTTGGCGAGACCTTCTTTGAGGCTGCGGCACGAGGGTTCGTGCTGGCGGCACCTCTGGAGGAGGGGAGCGTCATGGACTACGGGGAGGGCTTTGGCGACTGGCTGGCACGCTTGCCCACCACGGCCGCGTTGCCCTGGCTCGGGGATCTGGCCCGCTTCGAGTGGGGGCTGGAGCGGGTCTCGCTGCTTGCACCAGAGACGCGGCGCTGGCCTGCCGAGCGGCTTGCCGCCATGACCCCTGACCACTGGGAGCGGCTGGTGCTGCATCCTGCCTGCGATCTGCAACTCCTGGAGAGCCCCCATCCGGTGCTGGCGCTCTGGCAGATGGCCCTGCACGGCGGTGAGACGGTCAGGGAGCTGGATGCTGTCTGCTCCCTGGCACTCAAGAAACGCCCCGGACACCGGGTCGACCCCATTGCCCTGGATGCCGCCGCCTGGCGTCTGCTGCAAGGCTGCCTGCAGGGCAGGCCGCTGGCCAGCCTGCTGGCTCAGGATCCCGCCATGGCCGAACACCTGGCCCCCCTCATCACCCTCGACCTGCTGGTCGATCTGGAGCTTGCCCCATGACAACGCAAACCCTTGCCAGGCCCCTTGGCCCCCTTGTTGAACGCATCTTGCCCTGGTGCAGCGGTGGCCTGTTGCTGCTTGCCAGGCTCTGGGTCGCCACCATTTTTCTGCGATCCGGCTGGCTCAAGTTCACGGCCTGGGACAGCACCCTCTATCTGTTCGAGTTCGAATATCAGGTGCCCCTGCTGCCCTGGCAGTGGGCGGCCTATGCGGGCACGGCGACCGAGCTGTTGCTGCCCCTCTTCCTGCTGGCGGGCCTCTTCACCCGTCCGGTCGCCTTGCTGCTGTTTGGCTTCAACGCCATGGCGGTCATCTCCTACCCGGCCCTCTGGGCGGGGGGCTTTCACGATCACCAGTTGTGGGGCTGGATGCTGCTGACCCTGGCCGTGTGGGGGGCGGGCCCCCTGGGGCTCGACAGCTGGCTCCTTGCCCGTCGCTCGCCTCCGGCGTAAGGTGGCCGCACACGAGCCCTGCCTGACTGACGGGTGGGAAAGGAATGCAAAGGAGAAGAGATGAAGGTTCGCGAGGCCCTGGCGGCCGATATTCCTGCCCTGACGACACTGCGCATGGCGCTCTTTTGCGAGGTGGGGGAACTTGCCTGGCCCGATGAGGATCCGGTCCTCAGGGAGGCGACGCAGGCCTACTTCATTCAGGCGCAGGAGAGGGCAGCGCCCGTAGCTGGGTGGTGGAGGAGGAGGGCGAGGTGGTGGCGTGCGCCACCCTGGCACTCTTCGTGCGCCCGCCCTACCCGGGCAATCTGGCGGGGCGGGAAGGGTACCTGCTCAACATCTACACCCGGCCGGCCTGGCGCAGACGGGGAATGGCGAACGCCCTGCTGGTGGCCATGGTGGCGTATGCCCGCGAGCAGCAACTGGGCAAGCTGTGGCTCCATGCCAGCAGTGATGGGCGCGCTATCTACGAACGGTTCGGCTTTGCCGCCAATCCCGCCTGCCTCGAGTGCGTACCTGCCCGTTAGCCTCCTCTTTTTCTGCACCGGGTTGATCCTCTTTCACAAGGGCTGCGTACTGGGAGCCCTTGGCGGCATCGCCGCTTTTCTATACACTGCGCGCCCCATTCGTTTCAGTCGTCTGACCACTTATGTCGGCGCTGGCGATGCCGATACCCTCTGTGGGTGAGGCCGTGGTGCCCATGGGGATGGTCAACGAGGAAGAAGTGTCATGTTCAATCAGAAGCTCAAAGCGCAGTTGCAGGCATGCCAGACCCGGCTCGACGAGGAGCAGGGCATCATAGAGGCGATCAAGGCGGGTGCCGCCACCGTCATCTTCAGCCCGGAGGGGATCATCCAGGAGGCGAGCACCCCTTTCCTGGCCCTGATGGGATATGGTGCCGCCGAACTGATTGGGCAGCCCCACAGCCAGCTCTGTCCGAGGGCCTGGGGGGAGTCCGGTGACTATCGCCAGTTCTGGCGCCGCCTGGCCCAGGGAGAGGTGCAGTCAGGCACCTTCGAGCGCGTGAACCGGCAGGGGGAGACGCGCTGGCTGGAGGCGACCTATTTCCCGGTGAAGCACCAGGGCCGGGTGACCCGGGTACTCAAGATTGCCAGCGACGTCACCGAACAGCACCAGCGGCTTGGGCGGCTCGAGGCGCTGACCGAGGCACTGGACCGCTCCCGGGCCATGATCGAGTTCACCCCGAACGGCGACATTATCCATGCCAATGCCAACTTCCTGAGCGTCATGGGTTACACCCTGAGTGAGATCGCGGGCAGGCACCACAGGATCTTCTGTGACGAAACCTTCCTGCGCGAGCAGCCCCGTTTCTGGGAAGAACTGGCCCGGGGTCAGTTCAAATCCGGCCTCTTCATGCGCCACAACAGCCGGGGGCAGGCCGTCTGGCTGGAGGCGACCTACAACCCCATCCGGGATGGCAGCGGCAAGGTGGTGCGGGTGGTGAAGTTCGCCAGCGACATCACCGCGCGCATCGAGCAGAACCACGCCACCCGGGAGGCCGCCCGCCTGGCCCACAGCACCGCCCAGGAGACCCTGCACAGCGCAGAGGAGGGGGCGGGCCTGCTGCGCGCCGTGGTGCAGACCTCTTCCCTCATCGCTTCCCAGGTGGATGAGGCCATCGCCCTCATCGGCCAGCTCAACGAGCAGTCCAGAAGCATCGAGGCCATCGTCTCGACCATCAGCGCCATCGCCGATCAGACCAATCTGCTGGCCCTGAACGCCGCCATCGAGGCGGCGCGGGCGGGTGAGCAGGGGCGCGGGTTTGCGGTGGTGGCGGACGAGGTGCGCCAGCTGGCCGCCCGCACGTCGCTCTCTACCGACGAGATCGCCAGGGTGGTGCAGAAGAACCGCGAGCTGACCGCCAGGGTGACCGACGACATGGCCGGGGTGGCGGGCAGCGCCGAACTCGGCAAGCAGCAGATCGCCGGGGTGGACAAGCTGATGAGCGAGATCCACCAGGAGGCGGACAGGGTCTCCCAGACGGTGTCCGCCCTCTCCATCTGAGGGGCTGACCGCAAGATTGCCAACAGAGTGAGCGATCGGACGGCCAGGCTGAACCCTGGCTGTATAAGGCCCCCCTTCGTCATTGTGCCGCCCGGCCCCCTTGTTTAGGCTGCCGCCTCCTTTTTATTGAGAGGTAGACAACAATGGCAGTACGACAGAGAGGCAGGGCACTGGCCCTGCTGCTGGGAGTGGGGGCGAGCCTGGGGCTCGGTGGTTGCATGGGCCAGATGGGCCTCTCCTCCATGGTGACCAAGGGCAACCTCAGCGTGGTGGACAACCGCTACGGCCGTGCCGGCGTCTTCGTGCTGCTCTCCCCCGTCTATGGCCTGGCGGCCACGGCGGATCTCTTCGTGTTCAACACCATCGAATTCTGGTCCGGCAAGAACCCCATTACCGGCAAGTCGCCCGCCCTGGTGGATCAGAAGAGCGATGCGATCATCAAGGTGAACCAGCACCTGGATCCTGCCCTCAACCAGGTGCCGCTGGCCCTGCTGCCCCAAGGGGTGCGCGAGGTACAGGTGAGCTACCCGGACGAGCGCACCGCCCAGATGGAGATCCACTACATCGACGGTCAGCGCAGCCTGATGCGGGGAGAGATGCGCGGGGAGCGACTGGATCTCTACCTGGACGACAGACTGGTCTCGACCCTGAGCCGCGAGCAGCGCGATGCGGCGGCAAGTCGGGGAGCGGTGCAGGCATAATTTGTCGCGCCCCTGATCCTTTACTCCCGACAAATGCTATACATGCCTGCGGGCAAGTACGCCCCGATGTAGAGGGAGTGGGCTATGACGGTAAACGGGTTGCGTTTGGCAGAGCTGATTGGTTCTCTCAGTCATGCCCTGGACATGACGGAAGGGCAGCCGAGAGGCCACTGCATCCGCTGCTGCTGGATAGGCTCTCGTCTGGGGGAGCAACTGGGACTGGATGCCCGGCAGCGCCACGACCTCTACTACACTCTGTTGCTCAAGGATCTGGGGTGCAGCAGCAATGCCGCCCGCATCTGCGAGCTCTATCTCACCGACGATCTTCACTTCAAGCGCGACTTCAAGCTGGTGGATGGCTCCCTCTCCGAGGTGGTCAACTTCGTGCTGGGCCACACCGGCTTGCAGGCGGATCTGCTGGGCCGCTTTCGCAGCCTGTTCCACATCTTTCGCAACGGGGATCAGATAGCCAACGAGCTGATCCTGACCCGCTGCCACCGGGGGGCGGACATCGCCCGCCAGTTGCGTTTCAGCGACGAGGTGGCCCAGGGGATCCTCTCCCTGGATGAGCACTGGAGCGGCAAAGGGCGGCCGCAACAACTGGCGGGGGAGGCCATCCCGCTCTTCTCCCGCATCGCCCTGCTCTGTCAGGTGGTGGACGTGTTTCACGCCGCCGCCGGGCCGGACGCGGCGATGAGGGAGCTGCGCGAGCGCAGCGGCAACTGGTTTGATCCCGCCCTGGTCAGCGCCTTCGAGGCGCTGGCAGACGAGGCCTTCTGGCAAGGGCTGGCGGATCCCGCGTTGGTGGAGCGGGTCTTCGCCCACCCGGCGGGGCAGGGGGAGGTGGCGCTGGATGAGGATTATCTGGATGAGATTGCTGCGGCCTTCGGCCAGGTGGTGGACTCCAAGAGCCCCTATACCGCGGGGCACAGCGGCAGGGTGGCGCTCTATACCGACATCCTCGCCGCCCAGATGGGGCTGTCCGAGCCACGGCGACGCTGGCTCAAGCGGGGTGCCCTGCTTCACGATGTGGGCAAGCTCGGGGTGAGCAACGCCATCCTCGACAAGCCGGGCAAGCTTGACGAGCAGGAGTGGGCGGCGGTGCAGATGCATGCCGCCTACACCGAGGAGATCCTGGGCCGCATCGGCGCCTTCGAGGAACTTGCCCTGGTGGCTGGTGCCCACCATGAGCGACTCGACGGCAAGGGCTACCCCAAGGGGCTCAAGGGGGAGGCGATCACCCTGGAGACGCGCATCATCACCACCGCCGACATCTTCGATGCCATCACCGCCAAGCGCCCCTATCGGGATGCCATCCCGGTGCCGCGTGCCCTGGAGATGATGGCGGAAAACCTGGGGACGGCCATCGACCCCGACTGCTTTGTCGCCCTGAAGGCGGGGATAGAGGACTTCTCCCTCTACCTCACTCCCGAGCAGCCCCTGGCTCGTGCAAGCTAAGGCGCGAGCCCGAGACAAGCAAGCCCCGCATCGGCGGCAATGCTGTTCACTTAAGAGAATTTGAGTTCCAGTCCACGTAGTATCAGGACAAAAAATCGAGGGAGGCATGATGCCTCCCTCTTTCTATTGCAAGCCCCGCTGGATAAAGGCTGGAGGAAGATCGACTGGACACAGCCTTGCCCCCTCAACTCAAATCCAATTTATGAATAATCAGTCAAAAAAGTGCTTATCTGAACAGCATTGCGCATCGGCGGGGCTTTTTTGTGGGCGGTTGCAGGCGGCGCGATCAGGGGCGGGTCGAGGGCTTGGCATAGGGTTGCAGCACCAGCCCCAGCAGGCGATGGAGGTGGGCGAGCTGCTCGATGAGATGGAGATTGAGCCAGAGGTAGCCGCCAAGAGTGGGGTCGTGTCCCTGGCCTGGCGCCTGGCTTGCGTCCCCATCGAGCCGGGCGGCGGCGGCTTGCAGGCGGCCGATGGCCTGGTCGGCCGCCGTGGTATCGCCGCTCTTGAGTATGAGGGCGAGTTCGGTGAGCACCGACTCCGTCGCCTGCTGGCAGGCGCGAAGCCCCGGGTGGCTCTGCATCAGGAAGTGGCTCTGGCGATCCCGCCAATAGGTGTTGGCCAGCATCTCCAGGGTGCAGACGCTGTTGCGAAGGGTGGTCTGGGTCGCCTCGAACAGCGGGCTGCCAAGGCGGGTCTCCTTGACCGCCGGGGCCAGCAGGGGGCGCAGGCTGACTATTTTGGCGAGCAGGCGGGCATGGCTTCGGGTGAGCTTGGGGCGCTCCAGCACGTTGGGGGAGAGGTGGGTGTGGTAGAGCCGCCCGGCCTGCTGCAGGGTGTCGTGCATCTGCAGACGCCAGTGGGTATAGGCCCGCTGGGGGTAGATGCTGCAAAACAGCAGGGCCAGCACCGACCCCAGGATGACGTCGCCGCTGCGCCAGAGCGCGGTCTCGATGTCCCCGGGCACCCCGCCGACGATGACCCCCAGGGTGATGCCGATGAGCAGCCCCACATAGGGGCGCTTGCCGAGCGCCAGGTAGCCGCACAGGAACATGATGGCGCAGCACCAGGCCAGCATCAGGGGCAGGGAGTAGAGCTCCAGATAGAGGGCCACCACCCCGCAGGCGGCGCCAAAGACGGTGCCCACCACCCGTTGCAGGGCGCGCGATAGCACGTTGCCCCAGAACGAGATGGGGCCCATCACCACCACCAGGGTGATGAGGGGCCAGGTGCTCTCCGGCAGCTTGAGCTCCCGGGTCAGCAGGAAGGTGAGGGTGAAGGCCAGGGCGATGCGCAGGCCGTGGACCAGGCGGTAGCGGCCATAGATGAGCAGATCGAAGCGGGAGAGCGGGGCATTGAGGCGCAAGGGCGTTCTCTTATCTCGGGTCAGGGTTGTGAGGATAGCAAGGGGGATGGCATTCGCCTTGACCTGCGTCGTTTCCCCGGTTCATGCGGGCGCACCTGTCGGCAGGCGCACCATGACCCGCTCGCCGGGGGGAAGGGCCGCGCTACCCGGCGCCCGTTCGATGCGGCAGTTGGCACTGTCGTGGCCCCCATCCACCGGGCGCACCAGCAGGGTGCCCGCCTCGTCCTGACTGAGCAAGCCGGGCACAACGCCCTGTTCTGCCGATGGGGGCAGGGCCGCCAGCAGCCGGGCGCAGAGGCGAAGGGGCGGCGGGGCCTGACGGGGTTCGTGCGGGGGCAACCGGGCGCAGATGAAGTCGGCGATGGCCTCCAGATCCTCGAAGGAGAACCGGGGCAGGGTCGTGGCCTGGGGGGCGTCGCACACGAGGGCGACGATGTCAGGATCATCGGGGAAGAGCAGGGGCCGGCCGATGGCGGCGCGATACAGCTCCACCTTGGGAAAGCGCCTGTGCTTGAACCCCTCGACCAACAGCAGATCCAGGGCGTTCGTATCGAAGCGGGCCAGCAGCGCCTCGAAGGGGGGCTCCCCCTCCGGGGTCTCCCGGATCAGGGCGTGGCGCCGGTCGGAGGCCGCCATCACCTGGGTGGCGCCCGCCTGGCGCAGGCGGTGGCTGTCCTTGCCGGGTTGGTCCATGTCAAAGGCGTGATGGGTGTGCTTGAGCACCCCGAGGCGCAGACCGCGTGCCACCAGGCGCGGGATGAGGCGCTCCAGCAGGGTGGTCTTGCCGGTGCCGCTCCAGGCGACGAAGCCGAGCAGGGGCAGGGGGCTCATGGCGCGCCCCCTTCCCGCAGCCTCGCCTCCCAGGCGGCGAGATCGCTCGGGCTGTTGAGGTTGACGAAGGCGTCGGGCAGATCGGCAAAGGACACCACCGCCATCCGGTGGCGGGCAAACCAGGCCCCGGTCTTGCGCTCCCCGTCCGCCAGCGCCTGGCTCAGGGAGGGGCGCAGGGCGCGGCGCAGCAGGGCGACCACGGGCTGGAGGTGCTCCCCGTCGTGGGCCACCACCAGATCGGTGTCCGGGGTGATGGCGGCGCGAAAGCGGGTCATCAGATCAAGGGGCAGGGCGGGGCCGTCACAGGGGACGAACAGCACCCAGTCGTGACGGGCCGCCGTCAGCCCCGCCAGCATGCCGGCCAGCGGCCCCTGGAAGTCGGCCTGCGCGTCTCCGATGACGGGGGCAAGCTGCCGGTAGCGAGCCTGGCCGCGGTTGGCGTTGATCAGCACCTCGTCCACCTGGGGGCGCAGGCGGGTCAGCACGTGCTGGATCAGGGGAGTGCCCGCGAGGGGCACCCAGCCCTTGTCATCGCCCCCCATGCGGGTGGCGCGACCGCCCGCGAGGATGACGCCGCTGACGAGAAAAGCGGGGGAAGAGGAAGGGGTCATGGTGCTCCGTTGCTCGCAAAGGGATGCCCACAGGGGCGTGTCGGGATCTTGCGCCAAGGCGGGCGCGGGAGCAACCTTCGGCTGCCCCGGCAAAGGCGCCTTTGGCCGCAGGGTTTGTCCAAGCTCACAAAACCGGATCGGCAAACGTCATATGATCCCCAGCATTCTGAGTCTTGCTCTCCTGCCTGATGGCAACTTCATGTAAATCAAAGAGAATGACTATGGCTACCGGACAATATCTGCTGTGGAAAGATGCACAGGGTCACGATTTTCGCCCCGTTGCACTGACGGGCACCAATCTGCTCAACGATCGCAACCTCAACAAGGGTACCGCCTTCACCGAACAGGAGCGGGCCGATTTTGAGCTCGACGGCCTCTTGCCGCCCCAGGTGCAGACCTTCGAAGCCCAGCTGGAGCGGGTCTATGAGGCCTTCCTGAGCGCCTGCAGCGACATCGAGAAGTACCAGAACCTGCGAGCCCTGCAGGATCGCAACGAAACCCTGTTCTACGCCCTCCTGTCCCGCCACGTGGAGGAGATGACTCCCTACATCTACACCCCGACCGTGGGCAAGGCGTGCCAGGAGTTCAGCCACCGCTTCCAGAAGCCGCGCGGCCTCTACATCACCCCGAAGAACGTCGATGACATGGGCTCTCTCGCCCGCCACATGGATGCCAAGGCGGTGCGCATCATCGTCGTGACCGACAGCCAGGGGATCCTCGGCATCGGCGATCAGGGGGTGGGGGGCATGGGCATTCCCATCGGCAAGCTCGCCCTCTATACCCTGGGGGCGGGCATCCACCCCGCCTGCTGCCTGCCCATCGCGCTGGACGTGGGCACCGACAACCAGGCGCTGCTGGATGACCCCATGTACCTGGGTCAGCCCCACAGGCGCATTCGCGGCAAGGAGTACGACGACTTCATCGACAAGTTCGTGACCGGGGTCAAGCGCCACTTCCCCAACGCCGTGTTGCAGTGGGAGGACTTCAGCAAGTCCAACGCCTTCAACAATCTGGCCCGCTATCAGCAGGCGCTGCCGTCGTTCAACGACGACATCCAGGGCACCGGGGCCGTGGTGCTGGCGGGCATCATAGGGGCCGTCAAATCCAAGGGGGAAACCCTGGGCCAGCAGCACTACCTGGTCTACGGGGCCGGGGCCGGCGGGGTCGGGGTGGCGGATCAGATCTGCGCGGGGATGATCCGCGAGGGGCTTGACCCGCAGGCGGCGCGGGATCGCATATACATCCTGGATACCCAGGGGCTGGTGTGTGACAACCGCGAGGGGCTGGATGAGTACAAGCGCCGCTACGCCAAGCCGGGCCTCTTGCTGGCCCAGTGGGATCTGCCGGGCAAGGCGGGGCTGACCGAGGTGCTGCGCCACGTGCCCATCACAGTGCTGCTCGGCACCAGCGGCGCCGGTGGCGCCTTCCAGGAGGAGCACATCCAGCTGATGCTGGCCCACTGCGATCGCCCCATGGTGTTCCCCCTCTCCAACCCCACCGCCAACTGCGAGGCCCTGCCGGAAGACATCTTCCGCTGGAGCCAGGGGCGCGCCATCGTCGCCACCGGCAGCCCGTTCAAGGACGTGCACCATGAGGGGCAGGATTATCGCATCGGTCAGGGCAACAACGTCTTCATCTTCCCCGGGGTGGGGCTGGCGGCCATCGTCAGCCAGATCCGCGAGATAAGCCCGGACATCTTCACCACCGCCGCCTTTGCGCTCGCGGAGTGCGTGAGCGAGGCGGATCTCGCCCGGGGCACCGTCTACCCGAGGATCAGCGAGCTGCGCAACATCTCGGTGCACGTGGCGACCGCGGTGCTCAAGGATATCGTGCGCCGCGACCCCTCCCACCCGCTCATCGGTCAGGATCTGCAAGAGCACATCCTGAGCCATATGTGGGAGCCGGTCTACCTGCCGTACCGCCGGGTCTGAGGTGCGACCTGCCCGCACGTGTCGCGGGCATGACGATGCCATAGAAAAAGAGAGGGTGGCCCAGGCCACCCTCTCTGTTTTCTGCCCTGCTGTGTGTGCGGGGCAGGACGCTGACACCTATTGAGCGGGCGGGGGCACCAGGCGGTCATCGACGCTGCCGTCGCCCCGAAGCTTGTTGCCATTGGCGTCGACGGCGTCCACACCGTTGTCGTCCACGCTGCCATCGCCTCGAAGCTTGTTGCCATTGGCGTCGACGGCGTCCACACCGTTGTCATCCACGCTGCCATCGCCTCGAAGCTTGTTGCCATTGGCATCGACGGCGTCCATACCGTTGTCATCCACGCTGCCATCGCCTCGAAGCTTGTTGCCATTGGCGTCGACGGCGTCCACGCCGTTGTCGTCCACCCGGCCACCGGCATGACGCTCCCCGCCTGCATGCTTGTCGCCACCGCCGTGGCGATCGCCGCCAGCGTGCTGGTCGCCACCGGCATGTTCGCCCTGACCACGGTCATCGCCGCCGTGGCCGCTGTCGTCCCCGCCATTGTTTCCGTTATGGCTACTATCGCCTCCATTTCCGCTATTGTTTCCACTGTGGCTACTATTGCCCCCACCGCCGCTGTTGCTGCCTCCGCCGCCGCTGTTGCCGCCTCCGCTACCACTGTTGCCGCCGCCATCCCCCCCCTTTGTTGTGCACGATCAGCCCATTGGCCACATAGCTGTGGCTGCCATCGAGGATCAGGTTGAACAGCGCCGTGGCGGGCGGGGCATCAACCCAGGAGAGGGAGGCCACCGGCAGGTCGACAGGGTGCGGCGCCAGCGCCAGGTTGCCCGCGCTGCCTCCCTCTGACCAACCCAGCAGGTGCATGCCGGTAAAGAGCGGCAGCACGGCGAGGGCCGGGTTTTCGGTGCGAGTCATGGCCGGTGCGATGGCCGCCCAGCCCCGGGTGGTGAGGAAGGGGTGCTCGGCGGTAAAGAAGGGGGGCAGATGATTGAGCCCGTAGAGCCTGCGCCCCCCCAGCGCCACCCGCTCGATGGCCTGGATGCGGTTGCTCTGCCCGTGCCTGTCCCGCACCCGATCGCCGATCCGCAGGGTCTCGATGGGGCGTTCGCAGCCATCGGCCATCAGGATGCGGGTACCGGCAATGAAGCAGGACTTGGCATGGGCCTGGTTTACCTGCCACTGGTGGTGGTCGAAGTCATAGCTCAGCGGGGTGGCGAACAGGGCCAGGGCGATGGCCGAGCCCAGCAGCAGCCGGCGCTGGCTGGGTTTGAACGAGGGCAGTGACATGGGAAACTCCTTGTCGGTGTGGGGTCACGCCTTCGAGTATAGAGAGGGGGTTGGGGCGATATCTGCGTCGACCAGTTGAAAGCCTTGTCATGTCAACTCGCCGGAAAAACGATTGGCGTTGGCCATAAAATTGCGTAAAATCACATCCTCGATGCTTGTAGCAGCGAATCCCGCCTAAAAAGCCAGTTTCATGCCCTCCCCAAGCAGTAAAAGGCAACAAATGACGCCGTTTGGCCCGTTGGCTGCCTTGAAAACGTCTTGTGATGACTGAAAAGTGTCAAATATCCCTGTCAGTTATCAAAAAATTAAGGATACCCATGTTTTCCTTGGTCAAGCAAAGCGTCGCCGGGCTGCAAATTCTGTTTGTCGCCTTCGGTGCCATGGTGCTGGTGCCCCTGCTCACCGGACTGAATCCCTCCATGGCCCTGCTTGGCGCCGGTGTCGGCACCCTGCTGTTCCAGCTCTGCACCCGTCGCCAGGTGCCGATCTTCCTCGGCTCCAGCTTCGCCTTCATCGCCCCCATCATCTATGCCACCCAGACCTGGGGCCTGCCCTCCACCATGTTCGGTCTGTTTGCCGCGGGCTTCATGTATTTCATCCTGGCGGCCATCATCCGCGCTCGTGGCATGGGCTTCGTGCACAAGCTGCTGCCCCCCGTGGTCATCGGTCCCGTCATCATGGTGATCGGCCTGTCGGTGGCCCAGGTAGCCTGCAACATGGCCATGGGCCGTGCCGGCGGTGAGCAGGTGGTGCCTGCCACCACGGCGCTGACCCTGGCGGGGATCTCGCTGGCGGTCACCCTGATTGCCGCCGTGTTCTGCAAGGGCTGGATCAAGCTCATCCCCATCCTGTGCGGTGTCATCGCCGGTTATGTCTCTGCCGTGCTGATGGGCCAGGTGAGTTTCGACGGCATGGTCAACGCCCCCTGGCTGGCGTTGCCCCACTTCGAGACCCCGGAGATCAACTGGGCCGCGGCCCTCTTCATGCTGCCGGTGGCCATCGCCCCCTGCATCGAGCACATCGGCGGCGTGCTCGCCATCGGCGGCGTGACCGGCAAGGACTACACCAAGGATCCGGGCCTGCACCGCACCCTGGCCGGTGACGGCATCGGCGTCTGCTTCGCCGGTTTCATCGGTGGTCCCCCCGTCACCACCTATGCGGAAGTGACCGGCGCCGTGATGATCACCCGCAACTTCAACCCGGTCACCATGACCTGGGCCGCGGTGTTCGCCATCATTCTGGCCTTCTTCGGCAAGTTCAACGCCCTGCTCACCTCCATCCCCATGCCGGTGATGGGCGGCATCATGCTGCTGCTGTTCGGATCCATCGCCGCCATCGGTCTCAAGACCCTGGTGGAGTCCAAGGTGGATCTGGGGCTGTCCCGCAACATCGCCATCGTGGCGGTGACCCTGACCGTGGGTGTCGGTGCCCTGGAGATGAAGATCGGTGACTTCGCCCTGGCGGGCGTGGGGCTGGCCTCGGTGGCGGCCATCCTGCTGAACCTCATCCTGCCCCAGCACTCCGAAACGGGTGCCATGGAGAGCGCCAAGGATTAAGCGCCTGGCTTGCTGTACGTTGAGATGATGAAAAAGAGGCCACCTTCGGGTGCAATGCTGTTCACTTAAGAGAATTTGAGTTCCAGTCCACGTAGTATCAGGGCTAAAAAATGAGGGAGGCATGATGCCTCCCTCTTTCTATTGCAAGCCACGCTGGATAAAGGCTGAAGGAACATCGACTGGAAACAGCCTTGCTCCCCCAACTCAAGTCGCATTTATGAATAATTAGTCAAAAATGTGCTTATCTGAACAGCATTGCACCTTCGGGTGGCCTCTCTTTCTTTGCCTGCGTACCACTGAACCCGGCCTCCCCATGTGAAGCGGCTACACTCAGGGGCACCATTGACGGGAGAGGACGAAAGGATGAAGAGGGCATGGATCCTGGCCCTGCTGGGGCTGATGGGAAGCGGCGCGGCCGAGGCCGGTGCGGTGCGCTACGAGGTCGAAGGCAATCCGTTCGAGGGCTATTACCTGGCGGGTGCCGACAAGGATGCCCCTCTGGTGGTGCTGGTGCACGACTGGGACGGGCTCAACGGTTACGAGATCAAGCGGGCCGAGATGCTGGTGGCCCTGGGCTACAGTGTCTTTGCCGTAGATTTGTTCGGTGCCGGGGTCAGGCCGAGCACGGTGGAAGACAAGAAGCGCCTCACCGGGGCCCTTTATCAGGACAGGACCAGGATGCGCACCCTGCTGCAAGGGGGATTGGCGGAGGCGGGCAGGCAGGGGGGGCGGCTCGACAATGCGGTGGCCCTCGGTTACTGCTTCGGCGGCGCCGCCGTGCTGGAGCTGGCCCGCAGCGGGGCGGATCTCAAGGGGGTGGTGAGCGTGCACGGCGGGCTGGAGACCCCGGCCGGGCAGGACTACAAAGAGGTGAAGGGAGAGTTGCTTGTCCAGCACGGCAGCGCCGACGAGGCGGTCTCTCTGGGTCAGTTTGCGGCGCTGGTGGCCGAGCTGGAGAGCGCCGGGGTGAAGCACGAGGCGACCAGCTACAGCGGTGCTCCCCACGCGTTCAGCGTCTTTGGTTCGGACAACTACCGCGCCGATGCCGATGCCAAGTCCTGGCAGCGCTTCACCGGTTTCCTGAAGGAGGTGACCGGCTCCTGAGGGGGCCGGCTCACGCAGGCCATGGCAGTGCCATGGCTTTTTTTATGCCCGTTTTTCGCCATCTCAGGGGAGGGCGAGCACCCTCACCCACATGGCCCCCTTGCCCACCTCGCTCCGTGGGCCCGGGGTGAGCTGGCCGCTTTCGGGGTCGATGGCATGCAGCGCCACCTCGTGGGATTGCTGCCCGGTCGCGATGAGCCAGTGGCCGCTGTGGTCGATGGCAAAGCCCCGGGGACAGGCCTCGGTCGGGAAGTGGCCGAGGGGGGTGAGGGCGCCATCCTGGGGGGAGACGCCGAACAGGGTGAGCAGGCTGCTGGCCCGTTCGCTGGTGTAGAGAAAGCGTCCATCCGGGGTCAGGTGCAGGTCGGCGCCCCAGCGCTCCCCCTCATAGCCTGGGGGCAGCATGTCCAGGCTCTCGCGCGCCACTATCTGTCCGTCCGCCTCCCTGTGGTAGCGATTGAGGGTGGCATCGAGTTCGTTGAGGCAATAGAGATCGCCGTTGTCCGGGTGCAGTGCCAGATGGCGGGGCCCGGCGCCGGGGGCGGTGTGAATGTCCCCCAAGGGATGGGGAACCAGCCTCTCGTCCACCAGGGCAAAGCGGCGCACCCTGTCCTCTTTCAGGCAGGCCACCAGCAGATCCTGCTCCCCGTTTTGCCCCGTAAGCCAGGTGACCGAGTGGGCCGCCATCAGGTGGTCGAGACGCTGGTGAGGGGGCTGCATCCGGCCCGCCTGATCCTGGCGGGAGACGGTGACGTGGTTGAAGGCGTAGGAGGCGGCAAAGAAGAGGCGGCCGCTCCCATCGGTGCAGGTGTGGGAGGCGCTGCCGAGCAGCGGCGCCGAGGTCGGGGCCCCGAGCCGCCCATCGGCGGCGATGGGGAAGCTCAGCACCCGAAAATCGGGGCGCACCCCCGCATGGAGCCAGCGCCGGTCCGGGCTGATGACCAGGGGCTGCACCTCGCCGCCGGTCTGCACTTCCTGCAGCGGGGCGAGGGTGCCTGCTTCGAGGCGAAACACATGGATCAACCCGCTCACCGGGTTGGCCACATAGACCACTTGTTGCATTGCATCTCCTTTGCGACGGCCATCCGTCGGGTCAAGGGAAAGGGGAGTCCCGGCCTCTCAGGCGGGGATCAGGATCTCGCGAATGACGGGCACCACTGACAGTACCAGCAGGGCTGCCATCACCTGGTTGAAGCGGCGACGGGCAAGATCGTTTGCCAGCCAGCGCTTGAGCAGGGAACCGCACAGGAGCCAGAGTCCGACACAGGGGAAAGAGACGATGAAGAAGGTCAGGGCGATGACGAGGTGCTGTTCAAAAGGGTCGCTCCCCGCGCTGGTGAAGGCGGCGATGGCGCCGGTGGCGACCACCCAGGCCTTGGCATTGACCCACTGGAACAGGGCTCCCTTGAAAAAGCCGAACGGGCGGGTCCCGTTGCTGTCAGCCATCCCGTCCGTCGGGCGGGCGATGAGCCAGGCAAGATAGAGCAGATAGAGGGTGCCCGCGCACTTGATGAACATGTGGAGTTCGGGGAAGCGGGTAAAGAGCTGGCCAAAGCCCAGCCCCACCAGCAACAGCATCAGGGTGAAGCCGACGCAGATCCCCATGAGCAGGGGCAGGCTCTTGCGTATCCCGACGCTGGCGCCGGCGCTCATCACCATGATGTTGTTGGGGCCGGGGGTGACCGATGCCGAGATGGCAAAGAGCACCACGGCGTAGAGAGAGTCCATTGGGTTCCTCGTGCAGACAGTCCGTTGTCTTCCCTATATTGGGGGCGATCTGCGCTTTCCAAGGCGGGGGGCGGGCAGAAAAAAAACAGGCCCCGTGACGGGGCCTGTGAAGCGGGCGGGATCAGACGGGCTGGTTCCCTGCCGGCGGCAGCGCCGGGCGGGATTCCACCTTCTGTTCGTCTCCCTGCATGTTCTTGATGTAGACGTCCATCTGGTTGAACGCGATCTCGATGCCATGCTCGCGGAACAGCACGTCGATGCGGCGGTTCAGCTCGTCGATGGCCGGGTTGCGATCCCCCAGCTCGCTCACGAAGAAGCGCAGCTCGTGATCCAGGGTGCTGGGCCCGAAGGTGAGGAAGTAGACGATGGGGGCCGGGTCTTTCAGCACCCGGCTGTTCTCCATGGCGGCCTGCATCAACAGCTTGCGGGTCAGATCCAGATCAGAGCCATAGGCCACTCCGACCCGGGCGATGACCCGGGTGACGGTGTCGGACAGGGACCAGTTGATGAGCCGCTCTATCATCAGCTGCTGGTTCGGGATGATCACCTCCTTGCGGTCGAAGTCGGTGAGGGTGGTGGAGCGGATCCTGATCTTGTTGACCGTGCCCGAGATGGTGCCGATGGTGACGGTGTCGCCGATCCGCACCGGGCGCTCGAACAGGATGATGATGCCGGAGATGAAGTTGGAGACGATCTGCTGCATGCCGAAACCGATACCGACCGAGAGACCGGCGGCCAGCCACTGCAGCTTCTCCCACTGGACCCCGAGCATGGCCAGCGCCGTCAGGCTGCCTACCCCGATCAGGGCGTAGTTGAGCATGGTGGTGAAGGCATAGGCCGTGCCCTGGGCAAGGCGCAGCTTGGAGAGCACCAGCACCTCCAGCAGGCCCGGCAGGTTGCGGGCCAGCGACAGAGCCGCACCAAACACGAAGAGGCCGGTCAGCACGTCGCTCAGGCTGATGGGATAGAGCACGGCGTTGGCCCCGGTCCCTTCGCTCTTGTGCCACAGCACCACGCTGTCGAGGTAGGTGAAGACCGCCACCAGATCAGACCAGAGCCAGTAGAAGGCGACGCCGAACACCAGCAGCAGCATGATGCGGGTCAGACGCAGGGACTGCTGGCTGACCTCTTCCAGATCCATGGGCTGCTCTTCGATGGCTTCGCCCCCTTCCGCATCCTCCTGGGTCTTGTGTTCCCGCTTGGCGACCGCGCGGCGATAGGCCAGACGACGGGCCGCCAGCTCAAGACCACGCAGGGCGGTGCGATAGACCAGACCCCAGATGATGATGAGGTAGAAGGACTCGATGAGCCTGCCGGTGAGTTTCAGGGCCGTGTAGTAGTAGCCAAGGGCTGCCAGCACCATCAGGGCCACCGGCGCCAGCGCCAGGGCGACGGCGGTCAGGGTCTGCAACATGCTCGCCTCGCCCTTGATGCGGGCGCGGGAGATGGGCAGCACCAGGTAGGCGGTCAGCCCCAGCAGCAGCATGGTCATGCCCTGGCCGATGACGTCGTTGCCAAGGGAGGAGGGTTCCACCACCGCCTTGGTCGACAGCATGATGAGGGGCAGCAGGGGGAGCCAGAGGTAGCGCATGCTGTTGCGCTTGGCCTGCAGCTCGTCCCGCGGCATGCGGAAGTGGGTCTCGCCGATGCCCCCCGGTCGCATCACCGACAGGTAGACGCTGAACACCAGGTAGCCGAGGGCCAGGTTCAGGGTGATCTGGAAGATGAGTTTCGGGCTCAGCAGACCGCAATAGGCGAGCAGCAGGCCGGCGGCCAGGATGAAGAGGGTGCCCGGCAGGCGTTGCAGCACGGTGAACAGCAGGGCACGGGGGGTGTGCCACTGGCTGTCCTGACGAAAACGTCCCAGATCCTTGACGATCTTCTTCTGGCGCTCGAGCAGGGTGCCGCGCTTCCACAGCAGCAGGCCCCCCACCAGCAGCAGGGGCAGTGCCAGCAGAGAGACTGCCAGCAGCATGTCGCCCCAGCCACTCCAGTCCGGTTTCAGCACCCAGTCGGAGGCCTGCTTGAAGGCCTGGGCCGGCCAGGTGATGAACCACTTGGCATCGATGGGCTTGTTGCTGCTCACCCAGAAGATGTGCTGCTGCAGGGTGAACTCGATGGAGGCATAGACCCGGGTCAGCTGCTGCTGGGTCAGTTGCAGGCTGATGGCGTTGGTGAGCTGGGCATCCATCTGGCGGTTGAGCTGATCCAGCAGGCCGATGCGGGTGTCGATGAGCTTGGCAAGGCTGGCCCTGTCTTCGTCGCTCACCGACTCGCCGCTGCTGGCGATGAGGTTGTCCAGATACTGGTTCTTCTGGAACAGCTGGTCACGCTGCTGGCTCAGTTCGAACTGGGCCAGGTGCAGGTCGGCGATCTGCTCCTCCAGGTTCTTCACCAGGGTGGAGGGGGCCGCTTCCAGTTGCTGGTAGAGCTGATAGAGGATGCGCGAGAGCAGCAGGTTGCCCTTGAGCATCTGCACCTGTTCGTTGAGGTTGCGCTCGGTCTGGGTGCCGCGCTCCAGCATGCTCTTCGCCTGCAGGTTCTTCTGGGCCAGGGTGTTGAGGCTGTTGGTGGAGCTGATGAGTTGCTGGCTGAGCTGGTAGTTGAGCTCCTGCTCTTTTTGCACCAGGGGGTTGTCTTCGGCGGCCACCAGTTCGCCGGTCTCTTCGGCGGTCTTCTCGGTATCCCCCAGGCGCTTGGCGCTGCTCTGCTCCTGCAATGCCTGCAGTTTCTGCTCTTCACTGGCGAGACGGGCACTCTGGTAGTCCCGTTGCTTGACCACCAGATCCTGCATGCTGGTGCGGTTGTCCAGCTCCTTTTGCAGGTTGGCCAGTTGCAGATCCAGCAGGGCCAGTTCGGCATTAAGCTTCATTTTCTCGGCGCTGCTCACCCCGTCCCCGGCGTTGAGGCGGGTGCGGATCTCCTGGCTACGCTGATAGGCGCGGCTCATGCTGGCCTGGGCCCGCTCCGGCAGGGTCTGCAGGTTGGTGATCTGGCTGCCGATGGTGCCAAGGGCCTCCTGGGCCGCCTGCATGTTGGCCATGATCTCGGGTTGGCGGGCATCGAGCTCCGCCAGGCTCATGGTGGCGTATTCGCTCTTGAGCTGCTCCGGGCTCTTGCCCTGGGTCAGGGCGTCGAGCTTGGCGCCGATCTCCTTGAGCTCTGCCGGCAGGGTGCGCAGGCGTTCGCTCTGGGTTTTGGCCTTGCTCTTCTCCTTGTCGATGCTGTCGAGGAGGGAGAGGGTATCAGTCAGGAACTTCTGGTCCGCCTGCTGGCTGGCCGTGGGGGTGTCCGACTTGCCGAGGGCATCGAGCGCCCGCTGCACGGTGGCGCGCTGGGGCAGATCCTGCGCCAGGGTGCTCGGGGTCCAGAAGGTGATGAGTAAACAGAGCAGCGGCAGCAGGGTGGCCGAGGCTCTTTTGAAGCGTGTTGAGAGCATAAAGCGTCCGGGTGATTATGCGATGTTCGGGGGATTTTCCACCAGGGTAAAATCCGCGTGGATTCTAGCACCGGCGCAAGAGGGGCAGCAGGGGGAGAGATAAAAAAAAACGGCGCCCGCAGGCGCCGCTTTCATCGGTTCAGGACTGATTACAGTACGTGAACGGAGGCGGTGTTGGTGGTACCGCTCGGTACCAGGGCACCGGAGACCATGACAACCACGTCACCCTTCACGCCCATGCCGATTTCCAGCGCAGCTTCTTTGCCGATGCGATAGAAGTCGTCGGTGGAGGCGATGGAGTCAACCACGTGAGCAACCACACCCTTGGTCAGCACCAGCTGGGCAGCGGTCTTCTTGTTGGTGGTGATGGCCAGGATCCAGGCTTTCGGGAAGTATTTGCGAATGGCCTTGGCAGACTTGCCGCCTTCGGTGGCAACCACGATCAGCGGGGCGTCCAGTTTCTCGGAGGTCTCGACCGCGCCTTTGCAGACCGCTTCGGTGATGCGCAGCTTGTTGCTGTCGTTGGCAGCAGACAGGTTGGAGGGCATCACGGCATCGGTACGCTCGCAGATGGTGGCCATGATGGTCACGGCTTCCAGCGGGTACTTGCCCTTGGCGGACTCACCGGACAGCATGACTGCGTCGGTACCGTCCAGGATGGCGTTGGCCACGTCGCCAGCTTCGGCGCGGGTCGGACGCGGGTTCTTGATCATGGAGTCCAGCATCTGGGTCGCGGTGATGACCACTTTGCGGGCTTTGTTGCACTTCTCGATGATCATCTTCTGGGCGAAGATCACTTCTTCTACCGGGATCTCGACACCCATGTCGCCACGGGCAACCATGATGCCGTCGGAGACAGCCAGGATCTCGTCGAAGTTGTCCAGGCCTTCCTGGTTTTCGATCTTGGAGATGATCTGGATGTTCTCGCCGCCGTGGGCTTTCAGGTGCTCACGGATTTCCAGCACGTCTTCTTTCTTGCGAATGAAGGAAGCGGCAACGAAATCAACGCCTTGCTCGCAACCGAAGATCAGGTCGCGCTTGTCTTTCTCGGCCAGGGCCGGCAGCTTGATGGAGACGCCCGGCAGGTTGATGCCCTTGTTCTCGCCCAGGTCACCGTTGTTGAGCACTTTACAGATCACTTCGCGCTCGGTGATTTCGATGACGTCCAGGCCAATCAGGCCGTCGTCAACCAGGATGCGGTTGCCGACGCGCAGGTCGCTGGCAAAACCGGCATAGGTGACGGCGACTTTGTCTTTGTTGCCCACCACGGTCTGGTCGGTGGTGAAGGTGAAGGTCTGGCCGGCGACCAGGGAGACGTCGTTGCCGCCTTCGAGCTTGATGGTGCGGATTTCCGGACCCTTGGTGTCCAGCAGGATGGCTGCGTGCTTGCCGGTTTCGGCCATGACAGCGCGCAGGTTGCTGATGCGACCACCGTGTTCGGCGTAGTCGCCGTGGGAGAAGTTCAGGCGCATGACGTTCATGCCGGCATCCAGCATCTTGCCCAGCATTTCTTTGGATTCGGTCTTGGGACCGATGGTGCAGACGATTTTGGTCTTTTTCATGTCAGTCTTCATGGTTAAGGAATTTCCGCCGTGCAATATACACCAGTTTTTGGATACTTTTTATGATCCAGAAACAACGTTTTGAGCGAAAACGGCCTCAATTTGAAAGATAACGTTTTCGCTCACAGCTCATTTTAGGGGCTAAAATAATTGATTTTCCGCAACTGAGGCCATTTGGTTCCCATTTCTGGCCCAGCATCCTGCCCGATCCCATGTTGTTAAATGACAAACAACAGGGTCCCCTTGCCGGGGCGATCCGGCCCGATGCCGTTGGCCGTCATCCAGTGTAGTCACTCCCTCCCGCGGCGTCAGGGCGAAGCAATGCAAGGCTGGAGCCGGTTGGCCTACAGCGGAAAAAAACGCCGCCCCTCCCGGCACGCCGGGAGGGGCGGCAGCCCTCTGGATCAGCCGAAGAACCAGTAGCCGCGGTTGACCAGCCGGGTCAGCAGTTGCAGGAAGCCCGCCTGATCGGCCAGTTCCACCAGCGCGTCCTGGGTGATGATGTCCTTGTCGCACAGGAGTGCGATGGCGGCCGGATCCTCGCTTGGCAGGGTCCAGGCTTCGCCGTCGATGTAGCAGGTGCGGCTCTCGCCGCTGAACCAGACGCTGCGCAACCCCGGCACCTTGATGGCGGGCTCCCCCTGGCTCAGCAGGTCGGCCACCTCGTCGGCGCTGTAGTCCGGCTCCACCGGATTGACGTCCAGATCGTGCTTGGCCTCGGAGATCATGGTGCCGAACCACTCCTTGAACAGGGTCTCGTCGTCGAGGGCCTGTTGCATCAGCTCCCGCAGGCGGTGCAGCTCATGGGGCTGGATCTCCCCGTGGCGGGCGCGGGGCTGGAGGTCCGGGTCGCCGTAACGGTCGGTGCGGATCTCGTTGTCGATCAGGTGATCGGCAAAGGAGGAGACAAGGGCCTTGGCGTCCGGCGCGCGGAAACCCACCGAGAAGTTCAGGGAGGGCTCGATGGCGTAGCCCTCGTGGGGGAATCCGGGCGGGATGTAGAGGATATCGCCCGGCTCCATGATGACGTCGATGATCGCCTCGAACGGCTCGCAGTGCAGCAGGGCGGCGTGGGCGGCGAACTCGTTCAAGGGCTTGGCATCGCCGACCCGCCAGTGGCGCTTGCCCTGACCCTGGGTGATGAACACATCGTAGTTGTCGATGTGGGGACCGACCCCGCCGTGAGGGGTGGAGAAGCTCACCATCACATCGTCAAAGCGCCAGCCCGGAATGAACTGGAAGGGCACCGCCAGCTCGTGCACCTCGGGTACCCAGTGGTTGCACGCCTGCACCAGCACGGTCCAGTTCTCTTCCCCCAGGTGATCGTAGGATTCGAAGGGGCCGTGGGCCGCCTCCCACTTGTTGTTGAAGCGGGTGACCAGGCGCGATTCAATCACCTCCTCCATGGCCAGACCCGCCAGCTCGTCCGGGCTGATGGGATCCTGAAAGTCGGTGAAACCGCCCTTGATGAGGAGCGGGCGCTTCTGCCAGTAGTGCTCGAGGAAGTGAGCGATATCCAGATTGAGTTGGTACATGGTGCTTCTCGTATCTTGTGAGAGGGCTTGCCCAAGGCGGGCTTGGGCAAGGGCTCTGAAATGGCCCGATAGAGGGTGATCATATCAAATGGGCCAAAATCAACGGGGGCCCTGCCGTCATGACAGAGCCCCCGCCGGTTCGGTTACATCACTTATTTCAGCAGATCAACCAGACGCTGGGCGTCGCCGATGTAGTTGGCCGGGGTCAGCTTCTTGAGCTCGACCTTGACCGCTTCCGGCAACTCCAGGGTGTCGATGAAGGTGCGCATCCCTTCGGCGTCGACGCGGCGACCACGGGTCAGCTCTTTGAGCTTCTCGTAGGGCTTCTCGATGCCGTAGCGGCGCATCACGGTCTGGATGGGTTCCGCCAGCACTTCCCAGTTGGCGTCCAGATCGGCGGCCATGGCGTCCGCGTTGGCTTCCAGCTTGGAGATGCCCTTCAGGGTCGCCTGATAGGCAATCAGGGAGTAACCCACCGCCACACCCAGGTTGCGCAGCACGGTCGAGTCGGTGAGATCACGCTGCCAGCGGGAGATGGGCAGTTTGCTCGCCAGGTGCTGGAACACGGCGTTGGCCAGACCCAGATTGCCTTCGGAGTTCTCGAAGTCGATGGGGTTGACCTTGTGGGGCATGGTGGAGGAGCCGATTTCGCCGGCGATGGTGCGCTGCTTGAAGTGACCCAGGGAGATGTAACCCCAGACGTCACGGTCAAAGTCGATCAGGATGGTGTTGAAGCGGGCCAGGGCGTCGAACAGCTCGGCGATATAGTCGTGGGGCTCGATCTGGGTGGTGTAGGGGTTCCAGGTCAGGCCCAGGGAGGTGACGAACTCCTCGGAGAACTGGTGCCAGTCCACATCCGGGTAGGCGCTGATGTGAGCGTTGTAGTTGCCCACGGCACCGTTGATCTTGCCCAGCAGCTCCACCGCCATGATCTGCTTGAGCTGGCGCTCCAGACGGTAGGCGACGTTGGCCATCTCCTTGCCCATGGTGCTCGGGGTCGCCGGCTGACCGTGGGTACGGGAGAGCAGCGGCATGTCGCGGTACTCGACGGCCAGGCGCTTGATCTCGCTGATGAGCTTTTCGCAATAAGGCTTGATCACCTCTTCCCGGGCGGTCTTCAGCATCAGGCCGTGGGAGTTGTTGTTGATGTCTTCCGAGGTGCAGGCGAAGTGAATGAATTCGCTGACGGCGGCCAGCTCCGGGTTCACTTCCACCTTCTCTTTCAGGAAGTACTCCACCGCTTTCACATCATGGTTGGTGGTGCGCTCGATCTGTTTGATGCGGGCGGCATCCTGCTCGTTGAAGTTGCTGACGATGCCGTCAAGCACGGCATTGGCTGCCTCGCTCAGGGCAGGGACTTCCGGGATCCCGGCGTGGCTGGCCAGTTTTTGCAACCAGCGCACCTCGACTTCGACGCGAAAACGCAGCAGACCGAATTCGGAGAAGATAGGGCGCAGGGCATCGGCCTTGTCGCCATAACGACCGTCAATCGGGGAAACGGCAGTCAGCGCGGACAGCTCCATGGGGTGAACTCCTGATGATTGGTGTGGGGGTTAAAATCGTTTGGCCAGTTCCACCATCTTCTTGCGGGCGAAGATGATCTGGGTACGGCTGCCGCCGAGCTGGCGCCACAGCACCACGGCGCGGATGCCTGCGAGCAGCAGGGCGCGCACCTTGTGCTGCACCAGGGGCTGCTGCAGGAAGAGCGGGGTGCCCGCCACCTGGATGCGGGGCCCGATGGGGCTGATAAGGTCGCTGTAGATGCTCGCCATGTTGGCCAGGATCTGCTCGTCGAGCAGATCGAAATGCTGTTGCTGGCGGCCGATCTGGCTGATCCGCTCCCCCAGCATGTTGAGGATGTCCTTGCGCTTGGCGAGCTTGCGCTCCAGCGCGATCAGGCTCACCACGTAGCGGGTCAGCTCGGCATTCTTCTGGCTGCCGTCGGCCCCCAGCTGTTCCACCAGGGCGCGATAGCCGTCGCGAATGGCCAGGTGGCTGCCGAACACTTCCAGCGGCTGCGTGGGGTTGGTGACCAGAATGCTTTGCAGGCTCTCGCGCAGGGAGGCTTCGTCGCAGGAGCCGTCACGGGCCACTTTCTGCACCAGATAGGCGGCCTGGCAGATGCCTGCGAAGGCCATGGTTCTGTCTTGGAATTTGTCGCTCATATCTTCATGGCCCTGTTCTGTTCTTTCACCGGCCGATGCCATGATCCGGCCTGGACGTTGCCAATCATGTATCGCTGCCTGGTACTGTTTTTCTTTGTCCCCTCTCCCTCAGGGAGAGGGTCAGGGTGAGGGTGGTTACCCCCTCATCCCCAACCCTTCTCCCGCGAGGGGAGAAGGGAGTACAGCGCGGACGCTCGTGAGCGCCCAGCCCTTAGACCGGATGGCTGAAACGCTGTTCGATGATGCCGCCGCCCAGACACACTTCCCCGTCGTAGAAGACGGCGGACTGGCCCGGGGTCACCGCAGCCTGCTTCTCGTCGAAGATGACCCGGATGGTCTCATCGTCGATGGGCTGGATCAGGCAGGGGATATCTTCCTGCCGATAGCGGGTCTTGACGGTGCAGCGGCGCGGCGCGCGAATGGGGGTGCGATCCACCCAGTGCAGCTGGCTCGCGACCAGGCCGTCGGAGTAGAGGCGGGGGTGTTCCCCTTGCGCCACCACGAGGGTGTTGCGCTCCACCTCTTTGTCCACCACGTACCAGGCCTCTTCGGTGGCATCTTTGCGACCGCCAATGCCAAGCCCCTTGCGCTGGCCCAGGGTGTGGTACATCAGCCCCTGATGCTCGCCGATGATCTTGCCGTCCACGGTTTCGATGGGACCGGGCTGGGCGGGCAGGAACTTGGCCAGGAAGTCCTTGAACTTGCGCTCACCGATGAAGCAGATGCCGGTGGAGTCTTTCTTCTTGGCGGTGATGAGATCCAGCTGCTCGGCGATGCGGCGCACCTCGGGTTTTTCCAGATCCCCGACCGGGAACAGGCTCTGACCCACCTGGGCTTCGCTCAGGGTATAGAGGAAGTAGCTCTGATCCTTGTTGGTATCCAGACCGCGCAGCAGGCGCGGGCGGCCGGTGCTGTCGTCACGGCGCACATAGTGGCCGGTGGCGATGTAGGTGGCCCCCAGCTCTTCGGCGGCGAATTCCAGGAACGCCTTGAACTTGATCTCCTTGTTGCACAGGATGTCCGGGTTCGGGGTGCGACCCGCCTTGTACTCTTCCAGGAAGTGCTCGAACACGTTGTCCCAGTATTCGGCGGCGAAGTTGATGGTGTGGAGTTTCATCCCCAGCTTGTCGCAGACGGCCTTGGCATCAGCCAAATCCTGGGCGGCAGAGCAGTACTCGTCCGTGTCGTCTTCTTCCCAGTTCTTCATGAACAAGCCTTCGACCTGATAGCCCTGCTGCTGGAGCAGGTAGGCCGAGACGGAAGAATCCACGCCGCCGGACATGCCGACGATCACCTTGATTTGGCTGTTGTCTGTCATTAGTCGAAGTTACCAGTTCGTTTAAACGGGGCGTATTCTACCAGAGTTTTGCGCCCCCGGTCACATCTCCCTGCCGCCGTTCTCCTTGGAAGCCCGGCGGCGGGAAATCGTTTTTCTTGTCTCGGCCCCATAGCGTCAAAAAGAGCGTCCAATGGCGCTTAGATGAAGGCCTTGAGTGCCGACAGCGGCAGGCGGGTGCCTGCCAGATAGTCCTGGATACACTGCCACACCAGGGGGCTTCGCAGGGCGGGCTTGCACTCGGCAATCTCCTCCAGGCTGAGCCAGTGACAGGCCAGTACGTCACCGTCGGGATCCTCTGGATGGTGCTGACCGGGCGACTTTTCAAGGTCGAAGATGACGGCGGTGCGCACAAAGGTGGCCTCGCTGTCCGCCGGTTTGAAGAGGTAGACCCCAAGCCAGCCGGTGGGCGCGGCGGTGAGTCCGGTCTCCTCCTTCAGCTCGCGGCAGGCCGCCTGGATGAGATCTTCTCCCGGCTCCACGTGGCCGGCGGGCTGGTTGAAGCGGCGCTGGCCCGCAATCTCCTCTTCCACCAGCAAGAAACGCCCCTGCCAGTGCACCAGAGCGGCCACGGTGAGGCGGGTGGGCAGCGGTGGGTGATCGCTCATAAGGACTCCTTGTCTTGTTGGCTGTGCCCCGGCAGGGGCGCTCGATGCAGATCCGCTGTCGCCTTCATTCAGAGGGCTTGGTGCGAGCCGGACGGCGGGCGGTGGTGCGCCCGCCGCTGCGATTGGCCTGGCGCGGGTCTGCCCCGCGGCGGTCCCGCCCCCGGGCTGGATCCTGATCTGTTGGCCGGGCGGTGCGGGGGGCTCTGCGGCCAGTGCCCCCGGCTGCGGCGGATGCCCGTGGTTTGCCTTGCGTGGCGGCTGGTCGTGGCGCGGTTGCCAGCTCGGGGGCGGGCAGGGCGCGGCTCTCTCCCGGCGCCAGACCATCGAGGGTCCACTCCCCGATGGCGTAGCGGATGAGGCGCAAGGTGGGGTGGCCGATGTGGGCGGTCATGCGCCGCACCTGGCGGTTGCGCCCCTCCACGATTGTTATCTCGAGCCAGCAGGTGGGGATCTCTTTGCGCTCGCGAATGGGCGGATTGCGTGGCCACACCACAGGGTCATCCATGATGCGCGCCCCGGCGGGCAGGGTCATGCCGTCGTTGAGTTCCACACCGGCGCGAAGGGCGGCCAGTTTCTCCTCGCTCGGGATGCCTTCCACCTGCACCCAGTAGGTCTTGGGGGTCTTCTCTCCCGGCTGGGTGAGGCGTGCCTGCAGCTTGCCATCGTTGGTGAGCAGCAAGAGCCCTTCGCTGTCTCGATCCAGCCTGCCTGCGGCATAGATGCCGGGCTCTTTGATGTAATCCTTGAGGGTCTCGCGGCCCGCCTCGTCGGTGAACTGGCAGAGCACCATGTAGGGCTTGTTCAGGAGCAGCAGCTTGCGAGCCGCCGGGGCGGGGGCCGGTTTGCGCTCGTTGACTCTCCCTGCGTGCCGGGCCTCCCGGCGTTGGGATGGGCGCACCGTGGTGGGCCCGCTGGCCGTGCGGCCTGCGTCAGGGCGGGCGGAGAGGGAGAGACGGGGACGGGCTGATTTCATCGCATGCCTACCAAAAACAGGGGATGGCGGAGTGTACCACAGGGGGCGGCCATCAGGGGGAGGGCGGGGCTTCCCTCTCGGGTCAGGGGGAGGCGGTGTCCGGCGCCAGTGCGAGGGAGAGGCGCAGCATGTCCTTGTGCTGGATGCCGTGCTCCATCAGGGGTTCGGGATAGTGGGTGAGGAAGTGATCCTTCACGACGGCATGGACGCGAAAGCCGTGGCGCTGGTAATAGGTGAGCTGGTGGCCGAAGCTGCCGGTACCGAGCTCGACGCGGCCTATCCCCTTCCCGGCCAGGTTCTCCAGCACGAAGCGCAGCAGGCCGGAGCCGATGCCCTGCTGCTGGCGGTTGGGGGCAACGGCGATGTTGAAGATCTCGGCGGTTTGCTCCCCCACCAGGCCCGCCACGCAGGCCCCCACGACCTCGTTGTCCGCCAGGGCGACAAAGCCCCAGGCCCCGGGCAGGTAGGCGGCGATGCGCGACGCGGCGGGATCGGCCTCCAGCAGCAGGGCCAGCGGCAGGTGGGCGGGGTCCATCTCGACAAACGTCATCTTTGTTTCTCTCCCTGTTTGTGACGGTGAGCGCCGCGCGAAACGATGGCGGGCTTGACCGATGTGGTGGCCTGGGCGGCGTTCCTCTCGTACGGCATCTCGCCCGGTGTGGATGCCACCAGCCGGATCTGGGTCGGCCACAGCTGCTTGCCGTGGGCACGCCCTTGCCCCTGTGTCCCGATAGGGTTCACCCGCGTCTCAGGGGGTGTCATGCCGGGAAACAGGGGGGCTGGTCCCCGGGATCGGCGCCGGGCGGTTGAGCAGGAAGACCACCTCGCCCCGGTAGTGGGGGGAGGCGGCCAGTGTTGTCTGCCAGGCGGGATCCCACTCCCCATCCTGCACCAGCCCGACCTTGAACGGGATGGTCAGGTGCGCCATGGCGGGCAGATAGGCCTGATAGCCCGGCACCGTGCGCGTGCCCTGATAGGTCTGGATCACCAGCTCGTCCACGGGCAGGCGATTGAGCTCTGCCACGTCCCCCGTTTTCGCCCAGTCGAGCAGCCCCGTCACGCTGAGCTTGCACCCGGGAGGCAGGGTGCGCCGCAGTTGTTGCAGGGCGTTGCCATAGCGATCGAGCTGGCGGGTCGCCGCATCGAAGTCGATCTGGATGCCCGCCACCCTGGCCCCGGCCGCGCGCCACCCCTCGTAGAGGCGCACCAGCACCTGCTCGTGGGCGGGGGAGAGGGGGAGGGCGTTGACACGCACCACCAGCCAGACCTGCCCGGCCTTGAGGGGGAAGGGAACCCGCCCCAGCTTGACGAAGCGGGGGCCGCCGGGCCTGTCCAGGATCTCCCCCTGATGCAGATAGAGGGTGCTGGCCTGTTCCAGTACCGACTGGTGGCGGGTGGCGGACCAGAGCCAGAACCCGTGATAGGCGCTGGCATCGACACTGGCCTCAAGGGGGGTGGCCAGGGCCGTCAGCAGCAGCGCCAGCAGGGCGCGTTCAGGGGGTCTGCTCATGGCTCACCAGTAGTATTTGAGGGATCTGGCCCACACCGAGTTGCCATAGCGCTGCTTGAGGGTGTTGAACCAGGCCTGCCGGGTGCGTTTGGGGATCTCCTGGCTGTCGCAGCTGTTGTAGCCGGAGGGGGCATAGCACTGGATGGCGCGATAGAGGGCATAGCTCTTGTCTTCGGGCTCCGCCTTGGGGTTGGCCATCACGGCCTGATAGAGGGCGAGGCGACTCGGGAACGTGGGGCGCTCGTCTTGCGCCAGCCCCCAGATCATCTCGCGATCCTGCCACAGGTCGATATGGGGATCCCGGCTGCGCAGGTACTCCCCGAAGCAGTTGAGGGCATGACCATCGTCGGGGCGCTGCACCAGGGTGCCAAGGGTCTGGGCCAGATCCCGGCAGTGGTAGCCCTGGGGCGTCCCCTCTCCGCGCCACTGGAACGCCGAGAGGCGCACATCCCCGTTGGGCACGGGCTCCCAGGGCGCGTCGGCGGGAGGGGTCGCCTCCTTGTAATCGGCGGGGATGAGGGCCACATCTTGCAAGAAGGTGGCCGGGTCGCTGGCGATGAGATCCCGCACCAGCAGGGTATGGAGCGCAATCTGCCGCTCCGCCGCGCTCGGGCCCTGACTGGCTTGCTGGCGCAACAGGGCGGGTTCGGCCTCCTGCTTGAGCACGGCCGCGCGGATGCGCAGCTGGGTGATGGGGCTGCCCGGTTGGAAGATGGCGGCCGTGTTGCCGGTGCGCACCCAGTGATCCGCCAGCACGTTCTCCACGAACGCCTGCTGGGCCTGACCCAGGGGGGAGGCCACCAGCGCCATCAGGGCCTGCTCGGCCTTGTCGAAGGCCTTTATGCCCTGCCAGGCCCAGATGCGCAGCATCTGGTGGCTGAATGCCAGGGTGGCGTCCTCCTGCCTCGGGGAGGGCAGGGCCAGCACCTGCTCGAACTGCTTGTCCAAAAAGAGGGCGTAGGCCTTGAGATAGGCCGCCTGCGCCTGGTGACCGGTTTTTTGCAGGTGCGCGATGGCGTCGTTCAGCTGGGCATCTTGCCAGTCCCGCGGCCGCTCATAGGTCGGTCTGAGACCCCGCAGGGCATTGACGAACAGCAGCGCCGGCTGGGCCGAGTCCTGATAGGCCGCCTGATGGCGATAGGCATCGCCACTGAGCAGGGTGAGATCGATCTCGTTGACCAGGGCCTCCAGCGCCGGCAAGGGCTGGCGGGTTGCCATGGCCTCGTCATAGGCATCCCGCAGGGCGCCGAGATCACCGGCCATCCACTGGATGCGTCTGAACAGTCCTCTGGTCGAGCTGGCGTAGCGCCCTTGCGGGTAGGCCGCCAGATAGGCCTGACCCTGGGCCATGGCGCGGCGAAGGGCCTCCTTGTCGCTCCTGGTCACGTCCTGATCGCCGTATTCGTCCTTCGCCTCCTTCATCGCGAGGTTGATCTCCGTGCGCATCACCATGTAGGTCGCGCTCTCGGCCACCCAGGGGGCCTTGGCCTGCTGCAAGGCGGCAAAGCCTGCGCGGGCCTCCTCGAAGCGGCTCTCGTAGAAGTGCCGGGCGGCCTGCAGATACCCCTGCCACTCCAGGGTAGCACCGCTCATTTCGGTCGCGGGGGCCGGGCTCTCCTGCTGCCCCAGGATCAGCAGACGGCTTCGCAGCAGCGAGGTGCGCTCCGGGGCGGGCACCTCGCTCTGCTCGAGGGCGTCCAGAAACGCGCTGACCGAGGAGAGGGAGTTGGAGATGGCGTGGCCGTAGAGGGAGTCGTGGCCCGCGTAGTGCTCGAGCAGCGGGGAGAGGGACGGGTCGTAGGCGGCCAGTCGGCTGCCGAGCTGCTCGCGCAGCGCCGGGTCCTCCACCTCCTCCGGCTGGGGGAGGCGGGTGAGGTAGAACAGCGGCTGGCTGCGCTCGTTCAGCGGATCCGCCGGCAGGGTGAAGGGGAGGGGGTGATGCTGGGCATCCCCCAGCAGCATCAGCAGGTTGCCCCGGGTGTCGTTCTCGTTGAGATAGAGCGGATAGGTGGGGAGAGGGCAGTCGGTGAGCCAGAAGCCGCACCCGTCACCGTCACCGGAGGCGAGGGCGGGCAGTGCAACCAGCGTCATCGCCAGCACCGAGCAGTGGGTCAGAGATGTCATGGGATCGCTATCCGTTTGTGGGCCCGCGCCGTGCGTGACGCCCGGGCCGGAAAAGGGGGTTCGCAGTGGCGGGCAATAGTACGAAAGAGGGTCACAAACGACAACCCATTCTGACCTGGTCGGCGCTCTCTCTGTCAGGACGCCTGCGCCATGCCGTCTATTTCGGCGCGGCCTTGTCAGGCTGGTAGCGGGTTTCGGTTATCTGGTCGAGGCGCAGGATCAGGGTGTCACCCCCCTTGAGGCGATAGGCGCAGTGGGAGGTGTTGCAGCCGATGCGGATATGGGGTTCATCCCCCAGCAGAGGGGACTGGCTATGGGCCTTACTCTCTGGCCAGTTGCCTTGTTCGAGGAGGGTGATCTGCTTGTTAGCCTCTTTCTCCCCCATGGGTCTGGTGTATTCAGATGCCCAGATGACCAACAGGATAGGAAGCATGAAAAGTGCAAATTTCAAATAGGTATTCTTTAACCAAATCAGACAACTAAATGTAAATGGAGCGGGATAGGTGCGGGCAATTTTCCCACCCTTCATCACGATGGGAAGCAGAACAAAAAAGCGGACCACCCACCATGAGAGAGTCAAGCGCCACCTCACCTTGAAAAACAGGCATGAGAGCGTGGCAAAGAGCACTCCAACTGTCATGACGAGAGGGAACACGTAAGGCAAGAGCAGCTGTAGCAGCAGCAGGAATCCGTGAAAAAGAGTGACATCCGCTGGTTGGGAGAACTCGGTGTATTCAAGGCCGAAGCGGTCAAGATAGCCGTGGTAATATCGCATCCCGACCAAATAGATAGCCGCTGTCAGCAAGGGGAGCAGGGCGCACAGGATGCCGACAAACCCTGGCATGCCTACTTTTTCTTCTTCCTCGTCTTTTGCTGCCCGTAGCGCTTGCAGATGCTTCTTGAGCCACTTGCGCTTCAGTGCGGTTAAATCCTTTTCCATCTGAGATGTCTCCCTGCCCTGAGCATGTGCTCTTTGCTGCTTCGCGGGTGTCAGCATCTGCCATCGCCATACATCGCCATACAAAAAGGGCGAATGTGGATGCTTATACAGGGGGCTCTTCGGTGCGAAAGAGCGCCTTGCCGCAGGCGAGGCAGGTGTGGCGAAAGCGATGATCAGGCCAGCCGGTCTGGGGGTGGCCCAGCACCTTGTCGGAGCCGCAGGCGCAGCAGCGCGCCCCCAGTTCATCGTCGATGGCGCATTCGGGATGCTGGTGCAGGTAGTCGGCGCGGGTGGGCAGGCGCAGCCAGTCGGGCTGGGCATGGCGCTGGTTCCAGAAATAGCACCCATAGAAGGTGCCTGCGGCGACGGGCAGGGCAAACCACCAGAAGAGATCCATGTCATGACTCCGACGAGAGGGGATGAGGGCGGCAACAACCCGCTCAGCAGGCGCGGTGCGGCCCCATTTTATCGGGGCGGGAGTGGGGCGGGATATGCCCGGATGGGTAACAAGCGAACCTGCTGGTGGTCGGGCTGGCAAGCCGCAGGGCCGGGGTTGGGGATTATCTATCCATTAAAGAGATGGGTTGTGTCATAACCTATCGCATTTTTGGATGGACAAGGGGGCCTTTCCGGTCGCAAAGCCCGGAGAGCGGGCAATGCTGTTCAGATAAGCACTTTTTTGACTGATTATTCATAAATTGGATTTGAGTTGAGGGGGCAAGGCTGTGTCCAGTCGATCTTCCTCCAGCCTTTATCCAGCGGGGCTTGCAATAGAAAGAGGGAGGCATCATGCCTCCCTCGATTTTTTGTCCTGATACTACGTGGACTGGAACTCAAATTCTCTTAAGTGAACAGCATTGCGGAGAGCGGGGAGTTTTTGTGAAAAAAAATGTGCATATCCTCGTCATGCCGATCTCAAGGGAGTCATTGAGCAAGTTATAAATATCAAGGTATTGATATCAATGGCAAAAACAGTGCTTTTATCAGGCGTTTTCAGGGTGGCTTATGGGGTTTCATAAGGAGCTTTAACCCATTTTCTAGATTGGTTTTTGCATAATCAATCGTTTATTTTGTTGGACAATTGGGGAAAACCTGGTGTCCAATCGGGTGAGCAGGTTGGCCAAACAGTGCCGTCAGCCAGTGTGTAACCCGAGATGTAAGGAGACATCCTGATGGAAAAACTTGACCAAAAAATCGACACCATGCGCCAGGAATTCGAGTCCCAGGGGCAAAAACAGGCCCAGGACAGATGGCAGGCCAGGGTCGATGAACTGCAACGGGAGCGCAGCGAAGCGCCCCAGCCGGAAGCGGCAGAACACTAGCCCCTGGCGGCCTTGTGGCCACCAAGTGAGCGCATAATGAAAAACCACCGCCCTGTTCGGGGCGGTGGTTTTTTTGCGCAGTGGCTAGAGGCGATAGAGGGGCCGCATCGAACAGCTCCGCGCTCTCGCCGGTGCCGCCGTTGAAGACGGTGTGGAAGAAGCGCAGCACCTTCTCGTTGGCGAGGGCATCCCCTTCGAAGTAGGCGTGAGAGTCCCCCACATGGGGCTGATTGGTCACGTCCACGTAGGTGGCCGTTCTGGCATCCAGCCGCCGGGTGTAGTGGCCGAGCCTCGCCTTTTGCTGCTCCCCCATCTTCATGCGCGATGCCATCAGGGCACCATCGCGCTCATTGATGGTGATGTAGAGGCGGTTGCGACACTGGATGCGATCGACCCACTGGGCGTGAAGCTCGTTGTTGGTGTCGGCGGCGGCCATGATGATGTTGTCGAACAGCAGCTGGTTGGCGTGGTAGGTGGTGCTGCCCAGCAGGTGCTTGAACAGGTAGTTGCCCATGCTGTGCAGCAGCAGGTTGATGGTGAAGGGGCATCGCTTGTTTACCTCCTTGGCAAAGTAGCGATCCCAGGCCTCGCCGTTGTCTGCGAACTTCTTCTGGGCCTTCTCTTCCAGCTGCGTCACATACTGGCCGTTGAACTCGTCGAGCAGCCCCTTCATCTTCTCCAGCACCCGGTCAAGGGCCCCGGCCGAGGCCAGGGCATCGCGCTTGTCGCTCTTGTAGCTCAGCACGCCCCGGGCGCCGCCGCCATTGGCGGGCCAGCTGAAGCAGAGCACCTCGACGCCGTACCGGGCCTCGAGCCCCGCGGCTCGCTCCAGCACATCGTCAAGATCGTTGTTGAAGCCGTGTACGAACAGCAGCAGGTGTTTGCCGGTCTTGAGCTTCTGTTTGGCCGTGCTGCCGGTCCCGGCGCAGCGCTCCAGCAGCTTGCGCGCCACATAGGCGCTGGCCGGGTGGGGGAGGTCGGGGTCAAGGCCGACGCTGGCGGCCATCTCGGCGGTGATCTGATCCGGCAGCAGGTCCAGCTGCCACTGCTTGCCCTGACGCCGGGCCTCGGCGAGGCGCAGTTCGTTGGGGCCCTCTGCGGGTTTTTCGCCAAAGATCTCGCTGGGGGTCTTGCCCTGCTCGTTGACCATCCGGTTGGTGACGATAAACATGGTGCTCTCCTTGTTGACGTGCTCTCTTCATGACCGGCCACGCCCCGGGCGCCCCGATCACTGGCAAAGAGCCTAGTCCGGATCCGGCAGCCTGTCCCCCGGCGCGCCTTGCCTCGCCAAAGGGGTTACGACGATGTAAAGGCGAACGGGATTTGGGGGAAAGGCTCCTTCGGGGCGGCGAGGGCAGGGAGACGCTGTCATCAAGAGAGGAAGAGGCCCGGATGGACGGGGCCTGCGCCTCGTCAGGACCTGAGGGCGGCGAGGGAGGAGGGGATCCTCAGGCGCACTGTGATCCACTCCCCGACTATGGTCTGACATGCACGCCCGCTATTTGATTATGCAAATGGATGGGCTTAAGATGGCCGCGCGCAACGATCAGATTGATAACAAACGGAAGTTAGGAGATGCCGATGGAAAGCAAAGTAGTTATCCCGACCCAGGGCCAGAAAATCACAGTCGATGCCAGCGGCAAGCTGCAGGTTCCCCACAACCCCATCATTCCGTTTATCGAAGGGGATGGTATCGGTGTGGACGTGACCCCGGCCATGTTGAATGTGGTGAATGCTGCGGTCGAGAAAGCCTACAAAGGCGAGCGCAAGATCGCCTGGATGGAGATCTATACCGGCGAGAAGTCGACTCATGTCTATGGCGAAGGTGCCTGGCTGCCGGCCGAAACCCTGGATTTCATTCGTGAATACTGCGTGGCCATCAAGGGCCCGCTGACCACCCCGGTCGGCGGCGGTATTCGCTCCCTCAACGTGGCCCTGCGCCAGGAGCTGGATCTCTACGTCTGCCTGCGCCCGGTCCGTTACTACGAAGGGACACCGAGCCCGGTCAAGCACCCCGAGCTGACCGACATGGTGATCTTCCGCGAGAACGCCGAAGACATCTACGCCGGCATCGAGTGGAAGGCGGACAGCGATGAAGCCAAGAAGGTGATCGCTTTCCTGCAAAACGAGATGGGCGTGAAGAAAATTCGCTTCCCCGAGTCCTGCGGCATCGGCATCAAGCCCATGTCCAAGGCCGGTACCGAGCGTCTGGTCCGTGCCGCCATCGAGTACGCCATCGACAACGATCGCGACTCCGTGACCCTGGTGCACAAGGGCAACATCATGAAGTTCACCGAAGGTGCCTTCAAGGATTGGGGCTATGCCCTGGCCCAGAAAGAGTACGATGCCCAGCTCATCGACGGCGGCCCCTGGTGCTCCTTCAAGAACCCGAAGACCGGCAAGACCATCGTGGTCAAGGACGTCATCGCCGATGCCTTCCTGCAACAGATCCTGCTGCGTCCGGCCGAGTATGACGTCATTGCCTGTATGAACCTCAACGGCGACTACATCTCCGACGCGCTGGCGGCCCAGGTCGGCGGCATCGGCATCGCGCCGGGCGCCAACATCGGCGATGGCGTCGCCCTGTTCGAAGCCACCCACGGCACCGCGCCGAAATACGCTGGCCAGGACAAGGTCAACCCGGGCTCCCTCATCCTCTCTGCCGAGATGATGCTGCGCCACCTGGGCTGGACCGAGGCGGCTGACCTCATCGTCAAGGGGATGGAAGCGGCCATCGCCAACAAGACCGTCACCTATGACTTCGAGCGTCTGATGGAAGGGGCCACCCTGCGTTCCTGCTCCCAGTTCGCCCAGGACATGATCGACCAGATGTGATCCGGGTCGTTGAAATGCAAAACCGGCGCCATGAGCGCCGGTTTTTTTATGGAGGAGAGCAGGTCGTCAGGTGGTTTTTTCCACGTGCTGCTCGTAGATCTGCTGCCATTTGCTGGTCTCGGCCTCATCTCCACGGGCCTGCCAGAATTCGCAGATGGAGCTGGCGAGCTCGGATGCCATGGCGTGGTCTCCGTCACGGCGGCTCATCAGATATTGTCCCAACCAGCTTTGATATTGTTTCATCGCCCGATCTCCTTATCTAAGGTGCCCAGAGGGGAGTGCTCCTGGCGTCAAGGTCGCGCAGGAGCGATTCGAACTGGGCACATGTTGTGCTGCGCCCGGCAGGTGTTGGTCGCCGGAACCGGTGGTTATCTCACCGGAAAAAGGGGACAACGGGGCGCAGATGTCAAAAAACGGTCTCTATCGTATCACAAAATAACCAGTCGGTGGGGCTGGATGACAAATCAGGCTGTCCAGCAGTCTGGCCGTCTGTGTCATGGTGGCGAGGGCTGAGGCGCCATCTTGCTGATCTCGCAGCAGAAAAACCCGCCAGGTCGGCGGGTCACGGGGGCGAAAAAAAGATCAGATCCGGGCGCAGGCCAGGTATTTTTCCATCTCCTCGGCGGGCACCATGCCGCCGCCGGTGGCCCACACCAGGTGGGTGGCCCCGGCCATCTTGGCTGCATCCAGTCCTTGCCCACTCTGCCACTCAAGGTTGGCGGCCACTCGCCAGGGGCCAGCCATGCCCGCCAGTGCCGAGGGCTCGAGCCGGATCTCTTCATCCCGGGCCAGGAGCCCCAGCAGGTCGTACATCTCCTGATCCCTCAGGGTGTAGAAGCCCGCAAGCAGCCGCTCCATGGCGCGGCCGACAAAACCGGAGGCGCGTCCCACCGCGAGGCCGTCGGCGGCGGTGAGGTTGTCGATGCCAAGGTCTTGCACCGCAATGGCATCGTGCAACCCGGTGTGGACCCCGAGCAGCATGCAGGGGGAGTGGGTAGGTTCGGCGAAGAAGCAGTGCACGTTGTCCCCGAACGCCAGCTTGAGACCAAAGGCCACTCCGCCCGGGCCGCCGCCGACGCCGCAAGGCAGGTAGACGAAGAGCGGATGGTCGGCGTCCACCCTGATACCCATCTCGTCGAACTGCTTTTTCACCCGCTCACCGGCCACCGCGTAGCCGAGGAACAGGGTGCGGGAGTGCTCGTCATCGATGAAGAAACAGTTGGGGTCGCGCTCGGCCTCCTTGCGTCCCTGCTCCACCGCCACCCCGTAATCCTCGGCGTATTCCACCACGATGGCGCCATGTTCGCGCAACTTTTTCTTCTTCCACTCCCGCGCATCGGCGGACATGTGGACGGTGACGCGAAAGCCGAGGCGGGCGCTCATGATGCCGATGGAGAGGCCGAGGTTGCCGGTCGACCCCACCGCGATGCTGTACTGGCTGAAGAAGTGGCGGAACTCGTCCGAGAACAGCGTGCGATAGTCATCCGTCTCGCGCAGCAGCCCAGCCTGGATGGCCAGGTGTTCGGCATGGGCCAGCACCTCGTGGATGCCGCCGCGCGCCTTGATGGAGCCGGAGATGGGCAGATGGCTGTCTTGTTTGAGCAGCAACCTGCCGGTGAGTTCGACACCGTAGCGCGCATTGAGGGTCCCCTGCAGGGTCGGGATGGCGGCGATCCCGGACTCGATGATGCCGTTGCTGGCGCGGGTTTCGGGGAAGGCCTCACACAGGTAGGGGGCGAAGCGGGCGAGCCGGGCGGAGGCGGTGGCCACATCGTGCCGGGTGAGCCCCACATGGGGCAATCCTTCCGCGAGGGAGGTGGCCCCCGGATTGAACCAGGTCACAGGGGTGAGGGCGATCAGCGGCTCGAGCAGGGGAAAGCGGGTGATGAGCCCGGCAATGTCGGTGTGTGTCATGAAAGCCTCGCGTGGAGTGGTGACGGAATCATCCCATTGAACGGCGCCAGCGTTGCCGTGACAAATGATAAAACGCGTGGCTTGGATGAGCCCAGTTGATGTAAATGGTCATCTACCCTGCTGTGTCTTCGAATACGGGTGAGTTGAGTCTTCCTGGTGAATGCAAACCTCGCCCTTCTGGTATCATCTGCCAGATAAAAGAGAGGGAGGCCCAACCATGCAACGCGATGAGCACCCAGGGGTGAGGAGCAAGCTGCTCAGCAGTCATCAGCTCGCCAGGCTCCACACCTTCGAGGCTGCGGCCCGCCACGGCTCCTTTGCGCTCGCCGCCGATGAGCTCTCCTTGAGCCCAAGCGCGGTGAGCCACCGCATCTCGGCCCTGGAAGAGGCACTCGGGTTTTTGCTGTTCCAGCGCTTTCACCGCAAGGTAGCCTTGACCACGGAGGGGCAGCGCATCTTCTGGGCGCTCACCTCCTCCCTGGAGTTCATCAATCAGGAGGTGCTGGAGATCAGGGAGCAGGCGCTGTCGGGCTCCCTGACGCTGCACTCGCGCCCCTCCATCGCCCAGTGCTGGCTCTGACTCTTATACACAAGTAGCGCCCTGAACGGAACCATTCCCGTTTTCCAGGATCTGATCTTCCATGTGACCTCCT
>NZ_JAPCIQ010000018.1:0-65458 GCF_027707405.1 Aeromonas sp. QDB68
TGTAAGCGTAGCGATACGTTGAGCTAACCCATACTAATTACCCGTGAGGCTTAACCATACAACACCCAAGAAGTGTTCAGAGACTTGTAGCAGATACCGAGAACGAATAACTAAATCAGCTTTTTCAGATTGAAGATTTTGCCTGGCGGCAATAGCGCAGTGGAACCACCTGACCCCATGCCGAACTCAGAAGTGAAACGCTGTAGCGCCGATGGTAGTGTGGCATTCGCCATGCGAGAGTAGGACACTGCCAGGCACCCAATACAAGAAACCCCGCTCACTCGAGCGGGGTTTTTTATTGCCTGAAATTCAGCACTCACTGGAGGGCAAGCGGGCACTATGGTGCTGTTCGTCGTTCACTTGTTGCCTGCCTGTACCGGAAAAAGTTGCGGCTGCTCTGGCCGCATTGAACCCACATGTTGGCTCTCTCCGTTTTCATCATTTCTAGCGTAATAACCCAGTCGAAGCCGTTCTGTCTAAACCCGCCGCCCGCGCTGCGATTGGGGTTGTATCTGAATCATAACTCGGTAGAGTAAGGGGCATTCCGGGTTTGCCCGTGCCATGGTCTCGGTTTCTTTTTCTGGTATGGGACTCTCCGCCTGTTTTCATTCACCTTCACTCAGTGGTACCGATATGGAACAAGTAAACAAGTCAACCTTCAACGATGTGCTGGAATATGTGCGTATGTCCCGTCGTCAGAACAAGCTCAAGCGTGAAATCGCGGACAACGAGAAAAAGATCCGTGACAACCAGAAGCGGGTACTGTTGCTCGACAACCTGAGTGACTATATCAAGCCCGGTATGAGCATTGACGAGGTTCAGGCCATCATCGCCAACATGCGGACCGATTATGAAGAGCGCGTAGATGACCATATCATCAAAAATGCCGAGCTTTCCAAGGAGCGCAAGGAGCTGAGTACCAAGCTGAAGAGCATGAGCACCAGCAAATAATCCCGCCCCGCTCTCGTCAACACCGGCCTCTGGCCGGTGTTTCATTTTCATGCCGCAGCTCGGATCTCTTGCCGCGTTGCAACAATCGGCTCCCATTTTCACAATCGCCCTGTTAACATCGCTGCAAAGCGGTCAATAGATTTCAAGCCCTTGACTTGAAACGACTAAGCTTGATTGAAAGACAATAAATTGCGCAACCATGGTGGGGCTGATATGGGCGCATCAAAACAGACGGATTCAAATAAAGTGGCATCTCAGGATTCATCCGTACCTAACGCGGACGGACAACAACAGCGTAAACGCCGACCTTGGTGGCGCTGGTTGTTCTGTTTTATCTTCTTGCTTTGCCTGGCTGCCGTGATCGCCCTGGTGGGTTATGAAATGAAGACCTCCCGACTGCAGTCACAGGAGATCTCCCTCTATGCGGCCACCCTGACCTATCAGCTCGAACCCGGCCCCAGCAAGCAGATAGCCTTCCCCGACGACGGCCCGTTCGACAAGCGACTCGGTTATGTGCTGATGCCCATGATCCAGGAACGTCTCGTTCAGCGTGGCTACCAGGTGAGCGAGCAGGTCCGTTTTTCCGATGCGCTCTACAACTACGCCAGCCACGGTTTCTTCGTGCCTTATACCGAGAAGGTCCAGGCAGGATTGACACTCTATGACTGCCGTGCTGAGCCTTTCTACCAGTACAAGTATCCGACTCATTACTATCCGGATTTCAATGCCATACCGCCCTTGGTCATCCAGTCTCTGCTGTTTATCGAGAACCGTGACCTCCTGAGCAACAAGGAACCGCTGGCCAACCCGGCCGTAGACTGGCCGCGCTTTGCCAAGGCGGCGCTGTCTCAGGTGGGCAAGGCGCTGGATATGCAGGATCAATCTGCTGGCGGCAGCACCCTGGCGACCCAGGTGGAAAAGTATCGTCATTCTCCCGATGGACTGACCGTTTCGCCGACCGAGAAGATCCGCCAGATGGTCTCGGCCAGCGTTCGTGCCTATCGGCTGGGGCCCGAGACCCTGGAGGCCCGCAAGCTGGTTGCCTGGGCCTACCTCAACTCGGTCCCGCTCTCTGCGGCGCCCGGTTATGGCGAGGTGCACGGTCTCGGTGATGGCCTCTGGGTCTGGTTTGGCGCCAATGTCGATGAGGTGAATCGACTGCTGGATCCCGCTCGCAACCAGGATTCTACCCTGGCCGAGCAGGGCCTTGCCTTGCGCCAGGTTGTCTCTCTGATGATCGCCCACCGCCGTCCTTCCTATTACCTGGCGCAGGGGAGAGAGGCACTGTCTACCCTGACAGACAGCTATCTGCGACTCTTCGTGCAGGAGGGAATGATCACCCCCCCCCTGATGGAGTCGGCTCTCAAGGCCAAGCTGGTCTTCCGCGATTTCCTGCAGGCACCTGCCATCACTCGAGTCAACAACAACAAGGGGCTGCAGGTGGCTCGCACTCGTCTCAGTCGTCAGCTCGGGGTGCAGCTTTATGACCTGGATCGCATGGATCTGATGGCCAACACCACCCTCAATATGCCGCTGCAGAACGAGGTGTCACGGTATCTGCAGCAACTGGCAGACCCTGCATTCGCAGCCCAGGTGGGCCTGTTCGGTGAGCGCCTGCTCTCGCCGGAGAAGACGGGTGATGTGAAGTACAGCTTTACCCTGTTCGAGAAGACGCCGGAAGGGGTCAAGGTGAGGGTGCAGACCGACAACACGGACCAGCCGTTCGATATCAACGAGGGCAGCAAGCTTGAACTGGGATCCACCGCCAAGTTGCGGGTGCTGACCACCTATCTCGAGATTGTCACCGAGTTGCATGACAGCTACGGCAATATGCCGGTGGAGAGCCTGCGAAAGATCGAAGTGTCCGATCAGGACAACATCAGCCGCTGGGCCATCGCCTATCTGATGAGTGCCAAGGACAGAAGCCTGCCGGTGATGCTGGAGGCCGCACTGGACCGCAAGTATTCCGCAAGTCCCTATGAAGGCTTCTTTACCGGCGGTGGCATGCACACCTTCAACAACTTCCGCAAGGAAGACAACGGTCGCATCCCGCCCATTCGCGATGCGCTGCGGGAATCCATCAACCTGCCCTTCGTGCGCTTGATGCGGGACATCGTCCGCTACAGCCTCTACAAGGAGGGCAATCGTGCCCAGTTGTTGAAAGATGACAGGGATCCGCGCCGTACCGAGTACCTGGCCAAGTTTGCTGACAAGGAGGGCCAGACCTACCTGCTGAGGTTCTGGCGCAAATATCGTGGCAAGAGTGCAGAAGAGCAGCTCGATACCTTCCTCGATGGTCTCAAACCCAGCGCGGTGCGTCTCGCCGCCGTGCATCGCTATCTGATGCCGGAAGCCTCCCAGGCCGACTTTGCCGCTTTCCTGGCCAAGCGCCTGCCGCGGGAGAAATTGACCGAGAAGCGCATCGAGCAGCTCTATACCAATTACGGCCCTGGCAAATATTCTCTGCCGGATCAAGGTTATATCGCACGGGTGCATCCACTTGAGCTGTGGTTGCTTGCCTATCTCAAGGAGTTTGACAAGGCCACCTTTACCGATGCGGTAACCGCCAGCCGTGACGAGCGTCAGGAGGTCTACAGCTGGCTGTTCAAGACCCGTCATCGCAGTGCCCGGGATAGCCGGATCCGCACCATGCTGGAGGTTGAGGCCTTCCTCGACATCCATCAGCGCTGGGCTCGCCTGGGCTACCCGTTCGATCACCTGGTTCCGTCCCTGGCGACCGCACTGGGCAGCTCGGGCGATCGTCCTGCAGCGTTGGCCGAGCTGATGGGGATCATCCAGAACGGCGGCATTCGTGCACCGACTTTGCGCATCGAGCACCTCTCCTTTGCCAAGGGGACCCCCTTCGCCACCGTCTTTGAGCCGGCGAACACCCAGGGGGAGCGGGTGATGCCTGCCGAGGTGGCCAACGCCTTGCGCAATGCACTCTCCAAGGTGGTGGAAGGGGGGACGGCGCGGCGTATCGCCGGGGCCTTCGCCTTGCAGGATGGTACTGTCCTGGCCCTGGGGGGCAAGACGGGGACCGGGGACAACCGGATCGAGACGGTTGGTCGCTACGGCAATGTGACCAGTTCACTGGCTCGCAACCGGACTGCGACTTTCGTCTTCTACATCGGGGATGATCACTTCGGCACGCTGACGGCCTATGTACCCGGCAGCCAGTCCGACAAGTTCCGCTTCACGTCGGCGCTGCCTGTACAGGTGCTCAAGGGGATGGCCCCCCTGCTGGTACCCTATCTGCAACCCGCTACTCACACCCAGTGCATGGCGGGCAGCTGAGCGGACATCGCATGAAAAAACGGGGCCATTTCGGCCCCGTTTGATTGTGTACTGCACGCCGCCATGAGGTGGACGTGAGTCATCACTTACAACAGATCTTCAATTTCACCGCGCAGGTACTGGTACATCTCGCGATAGGCTACCGGCGGCTTGTTCAGCTCCCGCTCCTTGTTGGCGGTGCGGATCAACTGGCGCAGCTTCTGGCGATCCAGCTCGTGGAACTGGGACATCAGCTCGTTAAGGGCGCTGTCACCTTCGGTGATCAGCCGCTCACGCCACTGTTCGAGGCGGTGCAGGCGGGCGTTCACGGTGGAGTGACGCATCTTGATGATGGAGAGGGCCTCTTCGATGGGGGCGACATCGCGGCTACGCATCAGACGGCCGATGAACTGGAGATGGCGGCGGAAGGACTCATCCTTCTTCGGCTTGAGCTTGCGGCCCAGCTCGACCGCTTCGGCAAGCTCTTCATCCAGGGGGATCTTCTCCAGCTCGCTGTGACTCAGGGAGACGATCTCTTCCCCCATCTTCTGCAATGCCTCGGCATCACGCTTGAGTTGGCTCTTGCTAGGGCCCCAGTCTTCCCACTCGTTGTCGTCTTGATATTGACTCATCGGTCTCTGTATTCCTGTCATTCACGTTTGGCGGATATGTTACCAGCTTCTCCCGCTGGGCGCAGGGGTCTGATATGCTTAGCCCCTTTCCTTCCCTTCATACAGATGTGAGTTATGGACCAGCAAGATCAAATCCGCCAGGATCAATCCCATCTCGAGGCCGTGGTCGCCGAGGCCCTTGAGATAGCGAAAGGGCTGGGCGCCGGGCTTGCCGAAGTCTCCATCAGCAAACAGACCGGCCTCTCGGTGAACACCCGGGGCTGCGAGCTGGAAAGCATCGAATTCAACAAGGATGGCGCACTCGGCATCGCCGTCTATCGCGACGGTTGCAAGGGGTCCTCCTCCACCACGGATCTGACCAAGCCGGCCATTCGCGCCGCCGTGGAAGCGGCCATGGAGATCGCCCGCCACACCTCTCCCGATGACTGCGCCGGTCTTGCGGATGCGGATCTGCTGGCCTGGGATGCCCCGGACCTGCAACTGTGCCACCAAATCGAGCTGGATCCCCAGCGTGGCATCGCGCTGGCCATCGAGTGCGAGCGGCTGGCCTTGGGACGGGATGCCCGCATCAAGCACTCCGATGGAGCCAGTTTCTCCAGCCACCTGGGCGTCAAGGTTTATGGCAACAGCCACGGCTTCGTCAAAGGCTATGCTGCATCGCGCAACTCCCTGAGCTGCGTACTGATCGGCGAGCAGGGTGGCGACATGCAGCGCGACTACGGCTACTCCTCCAGCCGCTCCCTGGACGGGCTGTGGAGCCCCCAGCGCATCGCTGACGAGGCGGTGGAGCGCACTGTTTCCCGCCTGGGGGCTCGCAAGATCAGCACCCGCCATGCCCCTGTGCTATTCCACCCCGATACCGCTGCCGGTCTGTGGGGCCATCTGGTGATGGCCATCAGTGGGGGGAACCTCTATCGCAAGTCGAGCTTCCTGCTGGACAAACTGGGCAAGCAGATCCTGCCCGAGTGGCTCACCATCCAGGAGTTCCCCCACTTGCCGGGAGGACTTGCCAGCACCCCGTTCGACGGGGAAGGGGTTCGCACCCGCGACATGGACATCATCCGCAACGGCGAGCTGATGAGCTGGCTGCTCACCTCCTACTCCGCCCGCAAACTGGGCCTGACCACCACGGGCCACGCTGGGGGCATCCATAACTGGCAGGTCTCCAATACCGGCCAGGACTTCCAGGGCATGCTCAAGGAGATGGGTACCGGGCTGCTGGTGACCGAGCTGATGGGGCAGGGGGTCAACATCGTCAATGGTGATTACTCCCGCGGCGCAGCCGGTTTCTGGGTTGAAAATGGCGAGATCCTCTATCCTGTGGAGGAGATCACCATTGCAGGCAATCTAGCCGACATGTTCAGCCATATCGTGGCGGTGGGCAGTGATGAGGATGAGCGTTCCAGCCTCAAGACCGGCTCCGTACTGGTCGAGCAGATGAAACTGGCGGGGCACTGATCCCCTCCGTCCGATCTGGACTATGGTGTCTAGTCCTGAGATAGGTCTACACATTTTCAGCTAGCTTTTAGCACTCAGAACCCCCGATGCGTCACATCAGGGGTTCTGTATTTCAATGCCTGATGCGGTTGCTCCAGGTTATAAGTATCCACTGCCTTTCGCACTTTTCCCCGCCTGCGCCAGCCTCTGCAGGCTTTGCAGCAGTGACTCTCTTTTCAAGATCTCAGTGCATTTTGGTGACAGTTATGAGTATCTGTCATCAAGCATTTGACCCCGTGTTGTTCATGCAATGACTGATACAACCCCGAACAATACTGCACCTGGTGGTCCGAATGATGAATAAGCTCTCCGTGGTCACGTTGTTGCTTCAGTGTTTTCTCGATCACCATCGACTCGGCATTCATCTCTTAGTTGCCACTATTTTGCGTGAGAAGGTGTGCGTCACCTAGCTCAGGTAGAGCGGCCCTGAGTGTCATAACGCGTCTGCGTCTGTTTATAGGTGAGCTTGCCTTCTTCAATCTGCTCGACCAGGGCCAGTTTAAAAATCAGAGTAATTGTGTTGTGTTCGTTTACGCCCTGTCCCATCGAGATCTCCATCTATTCGGAGGAGAAGATGCAAACCATATTCAGGCAGATGCGCCGATCAGACGTCGGCCAGCTGCAATGCCTGGCGGTAGTACTCGTTGGCCTTGTTGGTCAGGCGGCGCTTGTCCATCACCTGGCCGAGGGCGTGGTAGAGGGCGGCATCAGGCGCCTTCGCCACTTCCTGCTCCAGCAGCCGCTGGGCGTCGTCCAGCTGACCGGCCAGCAGGCAGACCCGGGCCAGCGCCGCTTCGGCGCCCGGTTGATCCTGGATCTTTCTGAGCAGGGTCAGCATGGGCTGGTAGTCGTCCAGTTTGAGCTTGGGCAGACGGGCGAACAGCTCGGGGGAGGGATCCTTGCGCAGGGCCTCCAGCCAGAGATCGGCGGCTTCGGCATCGGCCCCCAATCGGCGCAGGCGATCCCCGTAACTGGCCAGCAGCACGGGATCCTGGCGCTGTTTGCGGGGCAGACCCTGCCAGACCGTGCGCAGGGTGTCGAGGGAGCCGCTGGCGGCCTCCAGACGACCGCACCACGCCTGGTGCAGCAGGGTCTCTTCCTGCTGAGCGGTCAGCTTGCCCACCTTGCGCAGGGCAGGGGCGAGATCGATGAGGGCCGCCCAGTCTTCACGGGCCAGATACACCTGACGCAGCTGATCCAGCACCATGGGGTGGCGCGGGTTGAGGGCATAGATGGACTCGAGGCGACCGAGGGCGCTGTCGTACTGGCCCTGCTCAATCTGCAACTGGGTCTGGATCAGGGTCAGTGCCAGCTCTGCCTTGGGGTTCTCTTCCTGAGCTTTCTGCAGGTAGTGATCCCGGCGCACGTCATCGCCCCGGGCCTGGGCCACCCGGGCGGCGCTCAGGTAGTTGAGCAGCGGGGTGTCGCTGTTGTCTGCGCCCTTGATGAGGAGCTTCTCGGCCTGGTTGTAGTGCCCCTCGGCCATGGCCAGGGTGGCATTGACGGTTTGCAGGTTGGCCTTGCGGCGGCGGTGCGAGCCGAACCAGCCCTGGGTCTTGCGGCGCAGGCCGAACAGGCGGGCCAGCACCCATTCCACGATGAGCAGGGCACCGTAGAACAGCACCGCCAGGATCACCGCGCTGGTGACCGAGGATTCCACCGTGTAGTTGCCCAGCGAGATGAGCACATAGCCCTTGTTGCCGGAGGCTTCGGGACCGAAGATGAGGCCCGCCACCATCACGGCGACTATGACGATCAGACGAATCATGGTCTCCTCCTCAGTTGCCGGCCAGGATGCGTTGCAGGCGTTCGGTCAGCACCTGTTCCAGCATGGTCTGGGTCTTGAACTGATCCGGGTAGTCAAACTGGATCTGCTCGCCTTTGAGCTTGTCGAGCTCGGACTGCATGTACTGGGTGGCGCTGTTGTCGGCATCGAAATACTGGGTCAGCCAGCGCTGGGCCTTCTCCAGGCTGTCGACATAGAGGGACTGCTGTTCGCGATAGACGGCGAGCTGGGCCTGCAGCAGCTTGGTCTTGAGGTTCTCTCGCAGGAAGATCTCCTGCTGCGGGGAGAGCAGGGCTTCCACGGCGCCATCGCGGCGACGGATGGTAATGAAGTTTTCGGTGAACTTGACCCAGTTCTTCTTCAGGTTGCTCTGCCACTCGTCCGGGTTGGTGCTGACGGTCTGGTCGGGCTCGCTCTTGGCTTCCGGCATGCTGACGGTGGAGAGGGGCAGCAGCTCGATCTGGTCCGAGAGGGCGGCCAGCTTCAGGGTCAACCCCTCGCGATCGACCCGCGGCATCCCCTTGAGCTTGGCGATGTCTTCCGCCAGCGCCTTGCGAATGGGCATCAGGCTGGGGTCGTTGAGCGCCTTGATGCGCTCGTCGGCGTTGCCGAGCAATGTGATGGCGGAGACGATGTCGTGTTCGAGCCACAGCTTGCGGCCCGCCATGCGCACCAGGTATTCGGATTCGGCCAGCATCCAGTCATTGGGGCGCTTGTCGTCCAGATCCAGCACCTTGGTCTGCAAGGCGTCCAGAGCCTCCTGCAACTGCTGCTGGCTCTTGCCGAGGGCACCGATCTGTTCGGCATCCTTGCTGCTGCCCTGATCAATTCTGGTCATGGCGTCGGCCAGTTGCTGCTTGAGGGCTACCAGTTCGGCCTGCTGGGCAACGGCGTTCTGGTGTCCGTGCACATAGAGACCACCGGCCAGCCCCAGGGCCAGCAGGATGGCGATGCCGCCAAGCACGGTGCCAGAGCTGCCCTTCTTGCTCCCTGTCGTTCCGGGCGCGGGCTTGTTGTTGTCGGCCACGGTGGCCGCGGCACTCGGCTGGACTTCTTGCTGTTCAGTCATTCCATCTTCCTCAGTTCCAGGGCGGCCACCAGAGCCTGGTTGGATGCACCTTGGGCAATCACGATACGGGTAAAACCAGCCCCTTCTGCCATCTCGGCCACCCGGGGACTGGGCACCACCAGCAGGCGGTCATAAAGCCAGGGGTGCTGCGGGCCGGGCACCAGGGCCAGCAACCGCTGCAACAGTTCGCCACTGGTGATGAGCAGGCTGTCGAGCCCGGCTGCCTGCCAGTGGCGGGTCAATGCGTCCCCGTCAAGATCGGGGTAGTGGCGCTCATAGGTGGCACAATAGTGCACCAGTGCGCCCCGTGAGGCCAGCGTCCGGGCGATGAGATCCCGCCCGTCGTTGCCGCGCAGGATCAGCACCCGGCGGCCACTCACCCCTTGCAGTGCCGGCAGGGCCAGCAGCCCTTCGCTGCGGGGATCGGCCGGGCACAGGGCCTGGATGCCAACCTCGGCAAAGGCATCCGCACTCGCCTGGCCGACTGCAAAGTAATCAATATGTGGCCAGGTCTGACCAGTTTGCAACAGAAAATAATGTGCAAAATGAACGGCATGCATGCTGACGGCGATAACGAGGTCCGCCTCTTGCAGCATGTCACCCAGGTGAGGGAGGTCGCATCCCGGCCGGGTTTCCAGCAACGGACAGCAGAGCGGTGCATGACCCAGCTGGTGCAGCATCTGCACCAGCTGGTTGGCCTGGGCGGCCGGGCGCACCACCAGGGGGACCATCAGGGGGCGCTCCGGGCAGATGACAGCGAACCTGGCTGTGCTGCACTCATGCCCGGTAGACCTCGGCCAGGATAACGTCGGCACCGGCGGCCAGCAGGCGCTGGGCCAGGGTGTGGCCCAGTGCCTCGCCCTCTGCCAGGGGGCCGCGGATCTCGTCGCGAATGACGCGGGCACCGTCCGGGCTGCCCACCAGGCCGCGCAGCCATACCTCTTCTCCCTGTACCAGGGCGTAGGCCCCGATAGGCACCTGACAGCCCCCTTGCAGGGCGCGGTTCATGGCGCGCTCGGTCAGCACCCGGATGCGGGTTTCGGCGTGCTCGAGCGGCGCCAGCAGGGCGTGCAGCTCGTGATCGTCGAGGTGGCATTCGATGCCGACCGCCCCCTGACCGTTGGCGGGCAGGCTCTGCTCGGGCTCGATGAGGGCGGCAATGCGATGGGTCATCTCCAGTCGTTTCAGGCCGGCGGCGGCCAGGATGATGGCGTCGTACTCACCGGCATCCAGCTTGGCGAGGCGGGTGTTGACGTTGCCCCTCAGGTCGCGGATCACGAGATCAGGGCGGGCAGCGCGCAGCTGGCACTGACGGCGCAGGCTGGAGGTGCCGACCACGGCCCCTTGAGGCAGCTCGCCTATCTGGTTGAAATGATTGGAAACAAAGGCATCACGCGGGTCTTCGCGCTCACAGATGGTGTGCAGGCCGAGTCCGTCGGGGAACTCCACAGGTACGTCTTTCATGGAGTGGACAGCGATGTCGGCACGCCCTTCCAGCATGGCAGTCTCCAGCTCCTTGACGAACAACCCCTTGCCGCCGACCTTGGCAAGGGGGGTGTCGAGGATCTTGTCACCCTGGGTGCTCATGGGCACCAGTTCGACCTGCAGATCCGGATGGAGTGCCTCCAGCCGATCTTTCACAAAATTGGCCTGCCACAGGGCCAGTGGACTCTTTCGAGTGGCAATTCTCAGGGTTCGGGCTGCCATATCAATCAGTTGTTTCATCTTTTGAGAGGAAAACGATCTTACCACCCTTTGCAGGGGCTTTCATGGCGCAGCCCGCAAAAGCGGGGCCAAGCTCAAAAACAGGGGCTGAAAATTATTTTCATTCAGCCAATAATTGATTTTAAGTTATTGAAAGTCAGCAACTTTATTGCTTTCCTCTGATACCGTTACGAACGGGGTCAGAAATAATCCGGTGATTGTGTGCGGGCTTGTTTACCACTGCTGTTTGCATTGTTAACATGATCACACTTTTTTGACGTCTCCCCGTTTTGGTGCGTCATTTCTCTTCCCCATAGGTAGGGCATTGCTGGTTAAACTCGACACGCTGGTGGCGCGCTACGACGAACTCAATCGTCTCAAGACGCAACGAGCGCTGGATCTCATGAGTCGCTACGGGCAGCAGGTTTTCCACTTGTTGCCTGTCATGCTGCACTTCAATCACCCCCTGTTGCCCGGTTATGTGGCAGGGGATGTGCCTCATGGTATCTGGAGTTTTGTCGCCAACGAGGCCCAGCAGGCCTTCATCCAGGATCTCTGCCAGAACGCCAACTGCCAGGGCGGTCTCAGTACCCACGACAAGTCCATCCAGGGCCTCTACTCCATGGGGAGCACCTCCTCCATCGGGCAGTGCTGCCACTCGGATCTCGACATCTGGGTCTGTCACGTGGCCGGTCTGTCGAGCGAGCGCCTCGCCCTGCTGGAACAGAAGTGCCAGCACCTCTCCATGTGGGCGGAGCAGCGGGGGGTCGATCTCAACTTCTTCCTGATCCCCGAAGACAAGTTCCGTCAGCGCAACGATGCCCAGATGCAGGGGGAGAGCTGCGGCAGCGCCCAGCACCTGCTGCTGCTCGACGAGTTCTACCGCAGCGCCATGCACATCGCCGGCAAGCGGCTGCTCTGGTATCTGGTGCCTGCCGAATATGACGATCACTACGACGACTACGTCAACGGCCTGTTTGCCCACGGCAAGTTGAGCCAGGATGACTGGCTCGATCTGGGGGGCTTTGATCGCATTCCTGCCGAGGAGTATTTCGGCTCCGCCCTGTGGCAGCTCTACAAGGGGATCGACTCCCCCTACAAGGCGGTGCTCAAGTCGGTGCTGATGGAGGCCTACTCCCACGAGTATCCCAACACCCGGCTGCTGTCGGTGACCAGTCGCGACTGGTTCCAGCACAACGAGGGGATGCACTACCGCCTCGACAACTACTGTCTGATGCTGGACAAGGTGACCAACTACCTCAAGTCCATCGGCGACATGCAGCGCCTCGATCTGGTGCGTCGCTGCTTCTATCTGAAGGTGTGCGACGGGCTGAGCCATCCCAAGGAAGATCACTCCCCGGACTGGCGCCGGGAGCAGATGGCCCAGCTGGTAGCCTACTGGGGCTGGAGTCCGGAGCGCCTTTACCACCTTGATCACCGCCAGGAGTGGAAGGTCGAGGACGTCAAGGTGGCCTACGCCGAGTTGCTGGAGGCCCTGATGCAGAGCTACCGCAATCTCATCCAGTTCGCCCGGCGCAACAACATCAGCGAGTCCATCAACCCGGAAGACATCGGCATCCTGTCGCGCAAGCTCTATGCCGCATTCGAGAGCCTGCCGGGCAAGGTGCAGCGCATCAACCTCAAGATTGCACCGGATCTCGGCGAGCCGGATCTCAGCCTGGTACAGGTGCCCCACGGCCGCCTGAATCGCGCAGGCTGGTATCTCTACAAGCATTCCCTCGAACCCGCCGACATCATTGGCCGGGCGCCGCTCGAATATAACGGCTACATCAGCAAGCTGGTGGCCTGGGCCTATTTCAACGGCCTGCTGACGCCCCAGTCCCGGGTACACCTGTTCAACCAGGGCTCGGATCTGCACATCGACAACCTGCATCAGTTCTGTCGCGATCTCTCCGGGACCTTCCCGGTCAAGTATCCCCGCGCGACCAACCTGGCCCTGAGCCGGCCGTGCGAGATCCGCCAGCTCTCCATCTTCCTGAACCTGGAGACGGACCCGTCCAGCCACTGGGTGGGGCAGGTGATCGAGTTCGATGCCAACGCCGCGGACGTCTTCTCGTTCGGTCGCAACCAGGAGTGTCTGGTGGGATCCGTGGATCTCGTCTATCGCAACTCCTGGAGCGAGATCCGCACCCTGCACTTCGAGGGAGAGGAAGCCGTGGTGGACGCCCTCACCACCATCCTCGGCAAGATGCACCAGGACGCCGCGGCCCCCGAGATGATCGAGGTGTTCTGCTACAGCCAGCACTTCCGCTCCCTGGTGCGCACCCGCTTCCAGCAGCTTGTGGCTGAATGCATCGAGTTGCGTCTGGCCCGGGACAAGCAGCAGCTGGTCAAGACGCTGGCGCTCGGCAAGGAGAAGTACGGCATCTTCTTCGAGCGGCGCGGGGTGTCGGTCAAGAAGCTGGAAAACGCCATCGACTTCTACCGCCACATCTCCCACAACAAGCTGGATCACCTGCCGCTGCGCCTCGACAAGACTCACAGCCAGCACCTGCCCGGTATCGTCGACGCCTACGCCAGCGAAGGGCTGGTGCAGTTCTTCTTCGATACCCGGGATGCAGGCACCAACATCTATATCCTGGACGAGGCGAATCGGGTGGAGATCTACCAGCACTTCGCCGGCAACAAGGACGAACTGGTACAGGGGGTGAACCGGTTCTACACCTCGGGTCACGAGCGATTCAGCAATGCGGGTCAGTTCAGCAACTTCAACCTGCCCCAGTACTACGAAATCGTGCAGGTGGGTGACAAACTCGATGTGATCCCCTACCGCAGCCAGAGCCCGCAGCGGGACACCCCAGGAGCTGCGCGGGAAGTAGGATGATGCGCTGATAACAGCACCGGCAAGATGGCAAACGGCCTGCATGATGCAGGCCGTTGTCGTATCCGTGGTGCGGGAATCAGGCGTGGAGGGGGCCGCGGCCAGTGGGGGATGCCGTCGAGCATCGCCGTCAGGGATGAAAGCAAACGGCCTGCTGATGCAGGCCGTTGTCTTACCCGTGAGCCGACAATCAGGCGCCGAGGCGGGCCAGCAACCAGCTGCGAATGTCGCCCAGCTGGGGGCGGTAGATCTCGTGGCGCATGGGGTATTCGTGCCACTCGGGGCTGAGGCCGGCCGCTTCCAGCCGGTTCTTGGCGTCCCAGCCCATGGAGAGGTTCACCACGTCGTCATAGATGCCGTGCATGTAGCAGATGGGCAGGGTGCGGGCCGCCTCGCTCATTTCGCCGGGCAGGGCATCGGGTACCGCCAGATAGGTGGACATGCAGAGCAGGCCTGCCAGTGGCACCGGATGGCGCAGGGCGGTGAAGGAGGCGATGACGCCCCCCTGGGAGAAGCCGGCCAGCACGATGCGCTCGGGGGCGAAACCCTCGGCCACCAACTGTTCGATCAGCGCGGCGATACGGGCCGCTGACTCCCTGACATGGGACTCCACGGCGCGATCCGCCGGATCCTCGAAGCTCTTGATGTCGTACCAGCCGCGCATCCTGTAGCCCATGTTGATGGTGATGGGGCGCTCGGGAGCATCCGGCAGCAGATGGCGGACGGGCAGGTCGGCGGGCAGGGCCAGCGCCTCCACCAGGGGGGCGAGGCCGGCGCCGGAGTCCCCCAGCCCGTGCAGCCAGATCACCGCATGGCGGGCACCTTCGGGATGCAGATCCGTCATGAGAAGACCACGGGCTCGCCGGCCTGGGTGGTGCAGGCCCGGGTCAGCAGGGCCTTGAGCTCGTCGCCGAAGCGGTTGTCGATCCAGCTGTCACCGCGCAGCTCGAAGTGGAAGCCGTTCTCCCGGGTAGCGACCCAGATCTGGTGCAGGGGCTCCTGCTTGTTGATGATGACCTTGGTCTTGTTCTCGAAGCTCAAGGTCAGCACCCCGCCGGCGCGTTCGCAGTCGATATCCGGATACCCCTCGTCGATGGTGTCTTCCACATACTGGAAAAAGGCGTCGGTCAGGGCGTGATACTCGTGATCCTTCATCGGTTTATCCTGTTGCTTTTAACAATGTGAGTGCGATTATAGAGGGCCAAAAATTTTTTCGCAGCGAACCATTATGATTACCCAGTTCACCAAGTGCCTGTTTGCCGCGTCGCTGTCGCTCGGGTTGGCCGCCTGTGGCCTGACGGGGCCGCTCTACATGCCGCCGGCCGAACAGCCCGCACCTGCAGAGCAGACACCGCCCAAGACAGAGAGTACACCGCAAGCCGCCTCGCCTGCGACCGCTACACCGGCCTCAGAGGCCGCGCCGCAATAATCTAGGAAGGAACCGCCCCCTTGGATCACTTTAACTACGACGCAGACGGTCAGCTTCAGGCCGAACAGCTTCCCCTGCAACAGCTTGCCGACCAGTACGGCACTCCGCTCTATGTCTACTCCCGCGCCACCCTGGAACGCCACTGGCATGCCTTCGACCAGGCGGCTGGCGACATTCCCCACCTGATCTGCTACGCGGTCAAGGCCAACTCCAACCTGGCCCTGCTCAATCTGCTGGCACGCCTCGGTTCGGGCTTTGACATCGTCTCCGGCGGCGAGCTGTCCCGGGTGCTGGCGGCGGGCGGTGATCCGGCCAAGGTGGTCTTCTCCGGCGTCGCCAAGAGCGAAGCCGAGATGCGCCTTGCGCTGGAAAAAGAGATCCTCTGCTTCAACCTGGAGTCCGAAGCCGAGCTGGAGCGCCTGAACCGGGTCGCAGGCAGCATGGGCAAGAAGGCGCGGGTCTCGGTGCGGGTCAACCCGGACATCGACGCAGGCACGCACCCCTATATCTCCACCGGCCTCAAGCAGAACAAGTTCGGCATCCCCATCGAACAGGCTCCCGCCATCTACCGCAAGGCGGCGGCCATGGCCCACATCGAGATCAAGGGGGTGGATTGCCATATCGGCTCGCAACTCACTGAATTGAATCCCTTTATGGAGGCGGCGGACAAGCTGCTCAAGCTCATCGACGAGCTGGCGGCGGAAGGCATCCACATCCATCACCTGGACGTGGGCGGCGGTCTGGGGGTCAACTACGGCGCCGAGCAGCCGCCGCACCCCACCGAGTATGCCGAGGCGCTCAAGCAGAAGCTGGCGGGCCGGGATCTGACCCTCTTGTTCGAACCGGGCCGCGCCATCGTCGCCAACGCCGGTGTGCTGCTGACCCGGGTCGAGTTCCTCAAACCCGGCGAGACCCGCAACTTCGCCCTGATCGACGCCGGCATGAACGATCTGCTGCGCCCCTCCCTCTACGGCGCCTGGATGAACATCATCGAGGTGGACAGCCGCGCGACCCACGAGAAGGCACTCTATGACGTGGTGGGCCCGGTGTGCGAGACCGGCGACTTCCTCGGCAAGGAGCGTACCCTGGCGATTGCCGAGGGCTCCCTGCTGGCGGTGCGTTCCGCTGGCGCCTACGGCTTTACCATGTCCTCCAACTACAACACCCGACCCCGTGCGGCCGAGGTGCTGGTGGACGGTGACCAGGCGCACCTCATCCGTGAGCGGGAGCAGTTGGCGGATCTCTGGCGTGGCGAGCACCTGCTGCCGTGATGGATGGATTTTCAGCGTTCCTCCATGTGAGAGCGTGATTAACGGTGAGACAGGAACGCGCGATGTTGATTGAGTTTTCCAAAATGCACGGCCTCGGTAACGACTTCATGGTGGTGGATGGCGTCACCCAGAAGGTGTTCTTCAGCAACGACATCATCAAGAAGCTGGCGGATCGTCACTTCGGTATCGGCTTCGACCAGCTGTTGCTGGTGGAGCCGCCCTATGACCCCGAGCTCGACTTCCATTACCGCATCTTCAATGCCGACGGCAGCGAGGTGGAACAGTGCGGCAACGGGGCCCGTTGCTTCGCCCGTTTCGTGCGTCTCAAGGGGCTGGTCAACCGGGATCGCATCGCGGTCAGTACCGCCCGGGGCCGCATCACCCTGCAGCTGGAAGGGGAGAACCAGGTCACGGTCAACATGGGGGTGCCCCAGTTCGAGCCGGGCAAGATCCCGTTCCGTGCCCAGAAGGCGGAGAAGACGTATCTGCTGCGGGCCCAGGATCACACCGTGATGTGCGGTGCCGTCTCCATGGGCAACCCTCACTGCGTCATCGAGGTGCCCTCGGTGGCCGATGCGCCGGTGGAGACCCTGGGACCCATCATGGAGCGCCACGAGCGCTTCCCCGAGCGGGTCAACGTCGGCTTCATGGAGATGGTCAACGCCAGCGAGATCAAGCTGCGGGTCTTCGAGCGCGGGGTGGGGGAGACCCTGGCCTGCGGGACCGGGGCCTGTGCGGCCGTGGTGATAGGCATCAGCCAGGGCAAGCTCAAGGAGCGGGTCACCGTCACCCTGCCGGGTGGCAAGCTGACCATCGCCTGGAAGGGACCGGGTCAGCCCGTCTACATGACGGGGCCGGCCGAGCACGTCTTTGACGGCCAGATAGAGTTGTAGACAAGGAGCGGGTGATCCCGCTCCATCAACGGATCATATCGGGGCCCTTGGCCCCTTTTTCGGATGGATCAACCAAGTTATGAGCGAACTCAAACGGCAGGAATCACTGGTGGATGAAGCCACAGTGCTGGAGTACCTGGCCCGTTATCCCGAGTTTTTCCTGCGTCACGGGGCCATGCTGGACAAGATCCGCATTCCCCATGCGCAAAAGGGCACCATCTCCCTGGTGGAGCGCCAGCTGGACAGACAGCGGGAGCGCATCGAGCAGCTGGAGCAGGAGATCACCGAACTGATGGGGGTCGCCAGCGAGAACGAGCGGATCTTCCGGGTCTATGCGGATCTCTACGGGGAGATCTACGGCTGCCAGACCCTGTTCGAGCTGAGCGCCGTGATGGGCAAGGCCTTCGTCCAGCGGCTGCGACTCACCGGCCTGCGGCTCTGGCTCAATCCCAGGCATTTCCAGCTGAGCGGCCCCGAGCAGCGTTTCCTGGCGCAGGGCAAACAGCTCGAACAACTGCTGGGGCAGCGCCTGCCCGGCACGGACTACTATTTCGGTCGCCTCAACCAGAGCGAGAAGCAGGCGCTGTTTGGCAATGATGTGCTGGTCAACTCGGTGGCCCTGATGCGGCTCGGGGAGCTCGGCGTGCTGGCCTTCGCGAGCTCGGATCCCAGCCACTTCACCCCCCACAACGACACCCTGCTGCTGGGTCAGCTGGGGCGTCTGCTGCAGCTGCGTCTGCCCGAGCTGGCCCGTGGCTAAGGCAACGACCCGATCCCCTGCCAGGACGCCCCCTGCCGCCGACCCTCTGCCGGTCGCACTGGCGGGGGAGCTGGACGCCTTTATCGAATACCTGAGGGTCGAGCGCCAGCTCAGCCCCCACACCCGCAGCAACTATCAGGCTCATCTGGAATCCATGACCGCCGAGCTGGTGAAGCTCGGGGTCGACGACTGGGCCCGGCTCGAGGCGAGCCAGGTGCGCAGCCTGGTGACCCGGATGCACAAGGGGGGGCTGGCGCCCCGTTCCCTTGCCACCAAGGTGTCGGCCCTGCGCAGCTTCTGCGACTGGCAGGTGCGCCAGGGGCGGCTCACCGCCAACCCGGCGCGTGGCATCGTCACCCCCAAGCAGGGGCGGCCCCTGCCCAAGAACCTGGACGTGGACGAGATGTACCAGCTGCTCAACATCACCGACGAGCAGGATCCGCTGGCGGTGCGGGATCGCGCCATCATGGAGTTGATGTACTCCTCCGGCCTGCGCCTTGCCGAGCTGGTGGGGCTCAACCTCGCGGACGTGAAGCTCGACGAGCGCCAGCTCAGGGTGATCGGCAAGGGCTCGCGGGAGCGGGTGCTGCCCATCGGGCGGATGGCAGTGGAGTGGTTGCACAAGTGGCTCAAGGTACGCCCCCTGCTGGCCGGTGACGAGGGGGAGGCATTGTTCGTCTCCAAGCGCAGGCAGCGGCTCTCGGCCCGCTCTGTACAGGAGCGGCTCGACGGCTGGGGCAACAAGCAGGCGCTCAATGCCCACGTGCATCCCCACAAGCTGCGCCACAGCTTCGCCACCCACATGCTGGAATCCTCCGGCGATCTGCGGGCGGTGCAGGAGCTGCTGGGGCATGCGGATCTCTCCACCACCCAGATCTATACCCACCTCGACTTCCAGCATCTGGCCAAGGTATATGACAGTGCCCACCCGCGGGCGAAGCGGGATCCGGAAACGCCGGAGGATGAGTGATGTGGTGTGCGATCTGCGGGGATGACAATCTCCACGTCGCCCGGGTCAGGCGGGAGCTCGCAACGCCAGAGGATGAGGAGTAAAGAGGAACAGCCATGCAGTTTTACCGTCGCTGGCAGCCGGTGGCCGCCATCTCGTTCGATCTGGACGACACCCTCTATGACAACGGCCCCGCCATCGCGCGGGCGGAACAGTGGATGCTGGACCACCTGCGCAGCGAATACCTGGCTACCGCCATGCTGGACAAGCCGCGCTGGCTCGCGCTCAAGCGCCAGTTGCTGCTGGACCACCCGGCGCTTAGCCACGACGTCAGCCTAGCGCGCCAGCGTGGCATTCGCGAGGCCCTGGTGCAGGGGGGCATGGAGCCCGGGCTGGCGGAGCAGCAGGCACGGGCGGTGTTCACCGGCTTCATGACCGAGCGCTCGAAGATAGAGGTGAGCGAGGCGACTCACGCCCTGCTGGCTCGTCTGGCGGCGCGCTACCCGCTGGCGGTGATCACCAACGGCAACCTGGATCTGGAGCAGGCGGGTCTGGCTGGCTACTTCACCCTGGTCTGCAAGGCGGGAGCGGGAGCCAGAATGAAACCGGCGCCCGACATGTTCGTGCAGGTGCAAGAGGCCCTGGGGCTGACCCCCGGCCGCATCCTCCATGTGGGGGATCACCCGGTGACCGACGTGCTGGGGGCCAGGCTGCACGGCTTTCGGGCCGCCTGGCTCAACGAGAGCGGTCAGTCCTGGCAGTCGTTGTCGCTGCTGCCGGATGTGGAGCTGGGGCAGCTGCAGGATCTGGCCACCCTGCTGCTCTGAGCTGGGGATGAGGGACAGATTCCGTGATCTATATCTGGCAATAACAACAAGGGAGCAAGGGTGTGAAGGGAATGAAGGGTGTCATCTGGCTGGCGATCCCCGTGATGCTGGCGGGATGCGATCTGGTGCAAGACCGTTACCGGATGGAGTTCAGGGACGGATCCTGGCGGGAGATCGCCATCTCCCCGTTTTCCGACGAGGCGCGCTGGCGCGAGGGGTGTGCCACCGGCGAGATCCAGGTGGACATGACCCTACCCCTGAAACGGGGCAAGGTGGTGAATGGTCGGGAGCAACTGCTCATCGGCGGCGAGCTGTTCGAGCTGGAGGATGCCCGTCTCTATCGCGGCAACGGCATGGTGCTCGGGCAGGCCCCGGACCATATCCAGCGGGGTCTCAAGGGGCTGGATGTCTGCCGAACCCTGCGCCCTGATCGCGGGGCCCTGCCCAAGCTCAAGGGCAAGGGATTTGGCGACTAGCCCGTCTGCTGTCTGAGCGGGCAGGAGGCGTCGCCGACTAGCCGACCTGCTGCCTGAACCGGCGGCAGGCGTCGCCAAAGGCGGTGAAGAGCTTGATGGAGTGGGGGTTCTCGCTGGCCTTCCACTCCGGGTGCCACTGCACCGCCAGCAGGAAGGGGGAGAGGGCGGGAGCGTGGATCGCCTCGATCAGCCCGTCTTCGGCATGGGCCAGGGGGGCCAGCCCCTTGGCCAGCGTCTTGATCCCCTGCCCATGGAGGGAGTTGACCGGAATCGACGGCTGTCCCATCAGCTCGGCCAGCCAGGTACCGGGTACCAGCTCGACCTGATGGCTCTCGCCATACTGCTCGTCCACCGGGTCATCCGCATCCTCCCGATGATCGTCATAACCCGGCTCGCAATAGACCTTCTGGTGAATGTCGCCTCCCAGGGCCACGTTGATCTCCTGCATGCCGCGGCAGATCCCGAGGATCGGCAGGCCACGGTCGAGGGCGGCGCGCACCAGGGGAATATCGAACAGATCCCTGTCCCTGTCCTGGGGCTTCTCCGGGGTGAGGTTCTCCTGGCCATAGAGGGCAGGATCGATGTTGGATCCGGCACCGCTCAGATAGACCCCGTCGGCGAGGTCCAGATACTGCTCCAGATCCTCAGTGCCACAGCAGGTGGGCACCAGCAGCGGCACGCAGCCGCTGATCTCCACCAGAGGCTTGATGTATTTGTGGGTCATGACCTGGTAGGCGTGGCCACTGCGGGCCTGGGCCCCCATGGTCATCAGCACGACGGGTTTGTTATGGGAACTGGGGTTGGGCATAGGTCACCTTGGCTATCCTTGGCGGTCTCATCCTGCGCCTTGGGAAGGCCCTTGCCGCCTCGGCTCGCAAGGGCATGCCTCAAGGCATGGTCGTGGGATCAGGGTCGCGCCAGCGTGCCAGAATCGTCGGTCAGCCTTGGCAACGACAGCCTGGATCCTGCCTCCAGTCTGCCAAGGCCGTTCAATATGTCAAACAAAATGATGCAATTATGTTAACCGTTGATGCCGGGATACGGCTCTGAGTCCCATTTAAAGGGGCTTGAGGAGGGATGCCTGGTGCGGCGAGAGATTTGATGGTGGATATATTAAACATCTGGCCGGGCGGCCGGATAGCAGAAGGGGCCCACAGGGCCCCTTGTCGACTCAGGCGTTCAGGATGAAACGCTCGATCACCTGGGCGACCCCGTCTTCATCGTTGCGCCCCGTGGTGTGCTGTGCCAGCGCCTTGATCTCGTCGGTGGCGTTGCCCATGGCGACCCCGAGTCCGGCGTAGGCGATCATGTGGTGATCGTTGCCCGCATCCCCCACCGCGATCACCTGGGAGGCATCCAGCCCCAGGTGCTCGGCCAGGGCGGCGACGCCGGTGCCCTTGTTGCTGCGCTTGTTCATGAACTCGAGGAAGTAGGGGGCGCTGCGCACCACGGTATAGCGCTCGTGGAGTTCGGCGGGCAGCTGGGCGATGGCACGGGAGAGCAGGGGCTCTGGGTCAATCATCATCACCTTCATGATCTGCTCGTCGTCGGGCAGGGTGGCGAAGTCCACCAGGTTGATGGGTTGACCGATGAGGCGGGATTCGTGCTCGGTATAGGGGCTGATCCTTGGGCTGATGAGCCCCTGGCGGACGGAGAAGCCGTGGATGTTCACCCCCAGCTCACAGGCCAGGTGGGCGATGGCACGGGCATCGCTGCCGGTCAGCAACTGGCTGCGGATGATGCGTTGCTCGGACACCTGCTGCACCAGGGCGCCGTTGTAGCAGATGACGTAGTCATCCTGGCCGGTGAGGCCCAGCTCGGTCAGGGCGGCGGTCATGCCTTCCAGCGGGCGGCCGGAGGCCAGCACCACGGTCACGCCCCTGGCGCGGGCTGCCGCGATGGCGGCCTGGGTGCGGGGGGAGATTCGGCCCTCTGGGGTCAGCAGGGTGCCATCCATATCCAATGCGATCAGCTTGTACATCTTCTCACTACCTGAGTCTGGCCGGCCCGCCCGATGGGGCCATGGGGAGGCCGAGTGTAGCGAAAATCGCCGCCGGGATCACGCCGCCTGCCGACGCGGGGGCACGTTGCCCCTCAGCGCTGGCCCTGGTAGGGGGTCAGTTGCAGCTGATCTTCCCGGATGGCGAAGTGGATGGGGCCGTGCTCGATGTCGACCCTGTTGTGGTGGTGGGCCATCTCCACCTCGACGCCGGGGAAGAGGCGCTGGGTGGCGATGATGTCCATGTTGGCCATGAGCGCCTGCAGCTCCCGCTGCGCCTCGGCGAGCTGCTCGTCCAGGCTCTTGCTCTCGTCGAACTGGCGGGTGCGCAGCGCCTTGATCTTCTGCAGGGTCTCGGGATTGCGCTTGTCACGGGGCAGTTGCAGCAGCCGCAGGATGAGATCCTGCAGCTTGTCTATCTGCTCGGCGCAGGTCTGTTTGCGCTGGCGCAGCGCCAGCTCCTGCTCCTTCTGGCTGAAATAGCCACCGAGGATCTGCAACCGGGTCCGGTTGGCCGCCGAGGCTCCGAGCACCGGGGCCATGATGAGCCGATTGGCGATGTTGATGCCGCCGATGAGGTGCCCCTTGCGCATGGCGCTGTCCCCCACCTTGAGATCCTGGCCGCTGCGGCAATAGCAGTGACTGAGCTGGCTCAGGATATGGATGTCGCCATCGGCCTCCAGCCTGGCGTACTGGGCATAGCTGGCGTGGATCTCCCCCCCGGCGTTGAGGTGGCAGAGGTATTCGTCGTCCGCCAGCTTGCGCCCTATGATGCCGTTGCGCACCGTGATGGTGCCGCCGGATTCGATGTAGCCGCCCTCGACGAAGCCGCCGATCACCACGTCACCGCTGGTCTTGACGCGCATGCCGGGCATGACGTCCCCGGTGACCAGCAGGGATCCCTCGAACTCGACGTGACCGTGGCGGATGTCGACCTGCTTGACGTTGAGCACCTCGTCGACCCGCATCCCGGCACGCTCCTGACAGGGGAGCCCCGGGCGGGTCGCCAGCAGCAGGTCCGGGTCCTCGGGGGAGAGGCAGGTGCCCTCACCCGGCGTCATGGCGCTCTCCTTGCCGTGGCGGGCGGTCAGGGTCTGGCCCGTCACGGTGAAGCCGTCGATGCCCTGGGTGGCGGGGTGCCTGCGCATCAGCAACGCCCCTGCCTTGACGGTGAGCAGGGTGCCGAGGTCGCGCATGTCCACCTTGCCGTGATCCCGCTCCTGGGGTTTGAGGATCCGCTCGGCTGCGGTCTCCACCAGCCGCTCCAGGCGGGTATCCAGGCCGTGCCTGGCGGCCTTGCCGAGGGCGATGACGGGATTGAGCTGGGCACCGGGGGCCGCCTCACCCGCTGCCTGGATGGCGGCGGCAAGCAGTCGCTCGCTCACCCCCTGCTTGACCGTGCTGGCCGCCAGGGCCTCCTGCAACCGGGCCAGGGTCAGGGGCTGGCCGCCCCAGTCCGCGGTGATCTGCGCCCTGGCGCTCATCTGGTCCTTGTCCACCTGGATGAGCAGCCTGGCATCCTGGCGCCGGGCAATGGGGACTGGCGGATGCGCGGGGGCATCCGGCTCTGCGATGAGGGCGTTGAGCAGGGTGACGGCTTCGCGGATCCCCTCGCCGAGGGGTTCGTAGCGCCGACAGTTGGAGAGTCGCAGCAGGGCCAGGACGTCGCTTTCCTGGATGGGCTCGGTGAGGCCCGGGGTGATGCGCAGGCAGACATAGCTCATGTCGGCCGACAGCTGAAACCACGCTTTGCTTAACACCGGGCCCTCCTTCGTTGTCCCTGTCCGGTTTGCCCCATGCCGGGGCCTCTCCTTGCCGGCATCCAATGCCGCCGGGGCGGATCCAACGCGCAGTATTCGGGTATTTTTCCTTCCGGGTCAACGATCTGAATGCAAATGGGTGAGCCGGGTTGAGGAAATTTCGGCTGACGGGAGAGGGGCAGAGCCGGCCATGTCATGGGCTCCATTGCAGTTTTTTAGCGCAATATGCTGACGTTTTATGCTTTCGCTATCCAGAGTGTCCATCACGTTGAGGGAGGCGATGCAAATCACCTTGCCAGACAGGAAGAGAAGGATTTTAATCTGCCGCCGCCCCAGGGCGAGGACCCTGGTCGCCACCGATCAGCCCCTTTTTCTGTCCAACCGAACGAGCCCCATGACAGCCCAAGGCCACCTGCTGTTTTCCGTCACCTGCGTCCTGCTTGCCCACAAGGTCGAACTGACTCCGGCCCTGGCCGATGCCAGCCTGTGGCATATCGTTCCCATGGCCCTGGCGAGCGCCCTGCTGCCGGATCTCGATCACCCCCGCTCCCTGCTCGGGCGGCAACTGCCCTGGATCTCGGGGCCGCTCTCCCGGCTGTTCGGCCATCGTGGCTTCACCCACAGCCTGCTGGCGGTGGGGATGGGGGTCTGGGGGCTGGCCCAGGTGGAAGCCCCCTGGTTGCTGTCGGGGGCGGTGAGGGATGCCCTCATCGTGGGCTATCTCAGCCATCTGCTGGGGGACTGGCTCACCCCCATGGGCATTCCCCTGCTCTGGCCCTGGCGTCGGCGCTTTCGCCTGCCCGGCCTGCCCCTCAAGAGCGGCGGGGGTTACGAGAGGGCCTTCTGCCTGCTGACCCTGGCGCTCGCCGGGTACTGGGTCCATGGTGGCGCAGGTTTGGCTCACTTCTAGCCCCGGGCGCCCTCCTGGCCCCTGGCCGTTCGGGTCAGGGTGAGGTAATCGGCGAGCACCGGCAGCCCCAGCAGGTGGCGGCGCAGCATGTCGAGGGCGGCGAAGGCGAGGATCCGGCGACCGCTCGCGGGATCCGGGTGGCTGACCTTGAGCGTCTGGCCGTGCAGTTGCCCGTCGGCGCAGAGCAGCAGCGGCACGCCGTCCGGACCGGCACGGCCTATGGTGAGGCTCAGGGGGGCGGCGGGCACCGCCAGTTGAGTCAGATCGTCGCTCAGGGTGTGGCTGAAGCCGGCGGTCAGGGCCGGGTGCCCGTGACACATGGTCAGCAGGGCGCCCCGGCTCTCCCCTTCCTGCAAGTGCAGCGACCGCTCTCCCAGCAGGGCCAGGATCTGGTTGGCAGGCGCCTCGTTGCCACGCCCCACCAGCCAGGGGGCGATGGCCGCAAGCAGCCTCGCCTCGGCGGCGTCCATGTCGGCGGTGCTGGCACCGTGGCCGATGAGCTTGAGCTCGATGAGGGGCATGGAGGAGCGGTAACCCAGCTCGATGCCGGCAGGCCAGGGGGCCGCATCCAGCATGTCGCTGAGGGCGGACTCCGAGACGCCGAAGGTGTAAAAACGGCGCAGCTCGGTGTCGGTCTCTTCCCCGGCCAGCGCCTTGAGGCGGGGCATGATCTGTTCGCGCACCATCTGCTTGAACTCGAACGGCACGCCCGGGGTGAAGAAGAGCCGGCTCTGGCCGTGGCTGGCCGGGTGGCGGACCACAAAGCCGCAGGCGGTGCCCACCGGGTTGTCGAGGATCTCGCAGTCCCGGGGCAGCCAGGCCTGCTTGGTGTTGCTCCGGGCCATGGTGCGGCCCCGGCTGGCATAGCGTTCGGCCATGGTGGCGAGCCAGTCCGGGAACAGGGTCAGGGGCTGGTCAAACGCCTCGGCTGCGGCCTGGGCGGTGAGGTCGTCCGCCGTGGGGCCGAGCCCCCCGCACACCAGTACCACCTCGGCGCGGTTGGCGCTCTCCTGCAGCACGGCCGTCAGATCCGCGAGGTTGTCCCCCACGGTGGCGCGGCGGCGCACCTGCCAGCCCTGCTCCAGCAAGAGGGCGCTGAGCCAGGCGGCATTGGTGTCCACCACCAGGCCGGTCACTATCTCGTCGCCTGTGCTGATGATCTCGATGCGCATGGGGACTCCTTGGGTGGGGCCAGCCCTCTCAGGGCTTGCCGTGTTCGAAGTAGTAGCTGATCCGGGTGCGGGGGTTGAGGTATTCGAACACCGCCGGGGGCAGGCGTTTGGGCTGGATCACCTTGGCGATGGTCAGCCCGGCCGCGTCGAGGTCGATGATGGCCGCCTCCTGGCGCGGAATGCGGGGGTCGTATACCAGCACGGCGGGGTAGAGCAGGCGGGAGGCGTTGACCGACATCACCAGCCCCACCTGGCCGTTGGAGAGCTGCACCACGCTGCCCGGGGGGTAGACCCCCATCAGCCGGATCAGCATGCCGAGGTGATCGACGTTGAACTGGGACTTGCGCTGCTTGTAGAGGCTGCCGAGGGCCGCGTAGGGCACCTTGGCCTCCAGGTGGCAGAGGTTGTCGTACTCGTTGATGAGGGAGACGATCTGGGTGAGGGGATCGAGCTGATCCCCCTTGAGCCCCTGGGGGCCGGTGCCGTCCAGGTACTCGTGGTGGTTCTGCACTATCTGCTTGGCCGCTTCCGGAAAATCGCTGACCAGCCCCAGCAGTTCCAGGCCGTAGCGGGGATGCTGGGCCATCAGGTTCTGCTCCGGCTTGGTCAGCGGCTCCGTCTTGCGCAGGATCTGGCTCGGGATCCTCAGCTTGCCGATGTCGTGGAACAGGGCCCCCATGCCGACCTGGCGGATTGCCTCGGCCGGCAACTTGCACTCCCGGGCGAGCAGCATGCTCAGCACGCTGACGTTGAGGGAGTGAAACTGCAGGCTGTTGCCATCATCGCTGTCAGAGACCAGGTGCAGCACCATCTCGTCCACCGAGAGGAGCTGCTCCGTCATGGCGTTGATCAGCTCCTGGGCCTCGCTGATGGCGTTGAGGGGGCGGGACTGGATCTTGCCCATGAGGTTGCGCACCTGGGCCAGGGATTGGCGGAACTGTTTCTCGCACTGCTGCAGGTCGCGGCGATAGCGCTGCAACTGCTCGATGCGCCGCAGTTTCTCCTGCTGCATCTCCTCCTGGCGGGCGACGAGACCCTCTCCCTCAACCTCATCTGCCTGGGACTGGGTCTGGCCGAGGGGCTTGGGCGGCGTGTCGCTCTTGTCGGGAATGATGGTCACCAGCTTGAGGCCAAGGCGACGAATAAGCTCGATCTCCTCCTCGCTCTTGAGCTTGAAGCTGGAGAACAGAAACGGGTGCTCACGCCATCCCAAAGGCAGGGAGACATAATTGCCGACTTGCAGCCGTTCTACGGAGATCTTGATTCCTGTCATGGGGTTGGGCACGAGGGACACACTGAGCCGTATGCTAGTCAAAGGGCGGGGTGAATACAAAAGGTATCTGATGACAGCGGGAGCGCTTTATTATAGGCTTCTAGATGTCCAGACATATTTACCGATGCAGTACAGGGAGTCAGCATGCCGATCAAGATCCCGGACCAGTTGCCCGCCGCCGAAGTGCTGGGGCAGGAGAACATCTTCGTGATGACGGAATCCCGGGCCGTCACCCAGAACATCCGCCCGCTGCGGGTGCTCATCCTCAATCTGATGCCCAAGAAGATAGAAACCGAGATCCAGCTGATGCGGATGCTCTCCAACTCGCCCTTGCAGGTGGACGTAGATCTGTTGCGCATCGACGATCGGGAGTCGAAAAACACGCCCCAGGCGCACCTGGAGAACTTCTATCACGACTTCGAGCAGGTGAGAGGCAACAACTACGACGGCATGATCATCACGGGGGCGCCGCTCGGACTGGTGGAGTTCGAGGAGGTGGTCTATTGGCCCCGCATCGTCGAGATCATCGAGTGGTCCCATCAGCATGTCACCTCCACCCTCTTCCTCTGCTGGGCGGTGCAGGCGGCGCTGAAAGCCTTGTACGGCATGGAGAAGCAGACCCACGGCGAGAAGCTCTCCGGGGTCTATCGCCACCACCGCCTCGACGAGCACGAGGCGCTGCTGCGCGGCTTCGATGACGAATTCGTGGCGCCCCACTCCCGCTATGCGGCCTTCGACGGGGATCTCATCCGCGCTCACACCGATCTGCAGATCTTCGCCGAGTCGGAAGAGGCGGGCGTCTATCTGGCCGCCACCAAGGATTGTCGCCAGGTGTTCGTCACCGGCCACCCGGAATATGACGCCCTGACCCTGGATGGGGAATACCGGCGGGATCTGGCGGCCGGGCTCACCCCCGTCATTCCGGTCAACTATTACCCGAACAACGATCCAAGCCAGACCCCGCGCGCCACCTGGCGAAGCCACGGTCACCTGCTGTTTTCCAACTGGCTCAACTATTACGTCTACCAGTTGACCAGCTACAAGGTGGAAGACATCGGCAAGGTGTTTACCTACCAGCAGCCCAAGGGATAGAGCCCATCAGTCCGCCCCGGCCAGCCGCCGCCCACGGGTATCGAGCCAGTGACGGTGGCAGGCCAGGGTGAAGGCCCGTGGCCGTCTGGCCCGGATGAGGGTCATGGCCTCCTGCTGGGGCAGCCCCTGGGTCATCAGCACCAGGGCGGCCGCCAGCCCGGTACGCCCGCTTCCGCCGTGGCAGTGAATGGCAAGGTGCCGTCCCTCGCGCAGCAGGGCGAGCAGTCGGGGTTGCACCCCGGGCCAGGCCTGTTCGAAGGCGGCATCCGGTGCCTCGTCATCCGCAATGGGCAGATGGAACCAGCTCATGCCTCTGGCCTGCACCAGCTGCCCGAGAGAGAGGGGCCCGCACAGGGCCAGCTCCTCCTCCGTCATCAGGGTCAGCACCCCGCCGGCACCGGCCAGCTGCAACTGGGCAAGGGCGTGGACCATGGGGACTTGCTGGCTGCCGGGGCAGGGGGTGAGCAGGAGCTGGCCGTCGAGCCGTGGAACGTCCAGGCTCCAGAAGGGATGGGCACTGAGCATGGGGTTCCTCGTGGTGGTCGGGATCAACGGGATCGGCATCCCGCGGGTGCGGCACAGCATAGAGGGGCCGGAGGCGATGTCAATCTGCGTTGTGTTCGGCCCGGTTTACGGGCAGAGTCTAAAAAAATCGAGCGATGCAAGGAGTAAAGATGAGAAACCTGGATCAACTGGACTTGGACATCCTGGCCCATCTGTTTCGCGATGCGGGCATGACCAACAAGGATTTGGCTGCCCTGGTCGGGGTGGCGCCGTCCACCTGCCTGGAGCGGGTGCGCAAGCTGCAGCAGGATGGCGTGCTCAAGGGGGCGCACTGCGAGGTGGATTACCAGGCCCTGGGCGGTCACATCCAGGCCATGGTCTCCTTGCAACTGGCCCGTCACAGCCGCCAGATCATCGATGCGTTTCGCGACGCCATCCTGGCCCTGCCCGAGGTGATCAGCCTGTTCCACATGGGCGGCAAGGATGATTTCCTGGTGCACCTGTGCGTCTCCGATACCGAACACCTGCGCAATTTCGTCTTCGATCACTTCACCTCCCGGGAAGAAGTGGTGCACCTCGAGACCTCCCTGGTGTTCGAGCACAGGTTCAGCCGCTCGCTCCCCTGCTTCCCCCACCCCTGATGGGGTGAGCCGCAAGAAAAAACCGCCCGAGGGCGGTTTTTTTGTGGGCGGTTCCTCAGTTGAGAGCCAGCCGGCTGTCCTGCGCCGTCCGGTAGAGCCCCTGCTGATAGGCTAGGCTGCCCCACAGGACCAGCCCCAGGGCGGCATCCTTCATGGTGTCCGGCTGCGGCGCCGGGGTGAGCGTTTCGGTCGCATCCTCGTAGATGAAGCCTTCCGGCGCCCGCTCGGGCTGCAGGATCACCACATCCTTGCCACGCATCAGGGCGAAGTTCTTGTCGTACTGCATGATGGCGCGTCCCGGCCAGTCGGCGGGCATGCGGGTGAGATCCTTGCCCAGCATGGGGTAGTCGGCACTTATGCCCATGAGGGAGAGCAGGGTCGGGGCCATGTCGATCTGGCTGACGATGCGGGGATCCTTTCTGGGTGTTATGCCGTCCCCCAGGATGACCCCCGGGATGTGGAAGCGGGGGATGGGCACCAGGCTGGCTCCCCCGACCCGGCTGTCGTGATCGGCGATGACCAGGAACAGGGTGTCCTTCCAGTAGTCCGATGCCCTGGCCTTCTTGAAGAACTCGCCGACGGCGTAGTCCGCGTACTTGGCGGCGTTGTTGCGGGTCTGCTTGGGCTGCTCGTACAGGGCGATGCGGTTGTCGGGGAACTCGAAGGGATCGTGGTTGCTGGAGCTGAACACCAGGCTGAAGAAGGGTTTGCCCTCCTTGTGCAGCGCCGCGAAGGTCTCGTTGGCCTTGGCCATCAGATCTTCATCCGAGGCGCCCCAGGATCCCTCGAACACTGGGTTCTTGAAGTCCTTCTGCTCCACGATGGTGGTGAAGCCGTTGCCGAGGAAGAAGCTGCGCATGTTGTCGAAGTGGCTCTCGCCGCCATAGATGAAGCTGGTGTCATAGCCTCGCTGCTTGAGCAGGTCGGCGATGGTGAAGAAGTTGGTCTGGCTCTTGCCGAGCTTGACCACGGCCTGGGCCGGGGTCGGCGTGAAGCCGGTGAGCACCGCCTCGATGCCGCGTACCGAACGGGTACCGGTGGCGTAGAGCTGCTCGAACGCCCAACCCTCTTTCGACAAGGCATCGATGTTCGGGGTGAGCGGCAGGCCGCCGAGGGAGCCGACGAACTGGGCCCCCAGGCTCTCTTGCAGCAGGATCACCAGGTTTTTGGGCTTGCCCTGGTAGCTGGCCGTGTTGAAAGTCTGGCTCGGCAGATCGGCAGAGGTGAAATCGCCGAGAGGACGACCGCTCTCCTCGCGGACTATGTCGAGTACCTGATGGTCAGCCATCTTGCCGTAAAACTGGCTGGCGTCCTCCTCGGCCCCCATCTGCTTGATGGCAAAGAAGAGGGAGTAGGCGGAGTTGACGGTGAGGGCGTTGACCAGGGGATCGTCGGCAAAGGCCACCATGGCCGGATTCAGGGCGCGATGGCCGAGACTGGAGCGGGCGCCGAGGAAGCCGACGGCGAGGATCAGCAGGGCGAAGGCGGGGCGCCAGTACCAGCGGGGGAAGCTTAGGTCACGCACCAGGCGGCCGCTCAGCCACCAGCCACCGCCCAGCACGGCGCCGCTGAAGATCACGGCCAGCAGCAGCTCGCCCTTGCGGCCAGCCCACAGCATGGAGAGCACCTCCTTCGGATAGATGAGGTACTCCACATAGAGGCGGTTGGGGCGCACCCCGTATTCGGTGACGAAGGCGGGAGTGGAGATCTCGAGAAAGAGCATCAGCCAGAGTCCCAGGGTGAGCCAGATCCGGATAAGCTGCATCCAGAGCCGCCCGGGCGCGTGGGGCCCGGCCAGCAACTGGGTCAAGACGGCGGGTACGCCCCAGACCCAGCAGAGGGTGGCAACGTCGACCCGAATGCCTTGCAGCAGCATCTCCTGCCAGCCAGAGACGGCATCCACCCGTTCCAGTTGCCAGAGCCCCAGGCCAAGGCGGCTGACAGTCAGGGAGATGAGCGCGATCAATGAAAAGACGGCGATGGGCCAAACCGGTCCCAGCCATTGTCTGATGGTGGTCATATTGTTCCTGCAAACCTGTTTGCGCCCAGTCCCCGGACGCATTGTTGTTATGGTGCAGGAGTATGACAGTGGCGCCTGGCAAAGGTTGCATGGGGGTGAGGTATAAATGGAGAAACTGGCACGTTTTATGATTTTTTGTGACGGGATGCAGGGTTTGAAGAGAGCATAAAACGCTGGGGAAACTGTGATCCTGCTGGCACATCGAGACAAGGGTCGTGCCTATAATGGCGCCGGATTTCTCAATCGGAGCCGAAGGGATGCCGGTCTTCATCGATGTGGAATATATGCAGGGCTGGTCTCTGTTCGTGGTGCTCTCCGACGGCACCACAGGCGTGCTGGATCTCACCCCCTGGCGCGGCCAGCCGCTGTTTGCGGCCATGGAGACCGAGCGTCGCTTCGCCCGTGTCTTCATCGATGATCGCCATCAACTGGCGTGGCCCTCGGGCTTCACCCTGGCGGCCCACGAGGTCTACCACCTGATCCTGCCCATCGACGAGCGGGCCGCCTTCCCCGATCGCAACATGCATCGCTTCTGACATGCTAACTCGTTGAGTCAGGTAACGTTTTCAGTCACAGACCCGCGTCGGTCAGGTCGTTATCATGACCCCAGTGCGGCGCTTTGGGCGCCCATCCACCACAGCGGGAACATAACAATGAAACAAGGAACGTTGCGTCGTGGCGGCCTCATCGGGGCCACCCTGTTACTGACGGCTTGCGGCAGCGGGGGAGGCGGTGGCAGCAGTGACCCCCAGCCTCCGGTGGTCAATCCACCCCCCGCGTCGGCCAGCCGCGCCTGCTACGGCAATGATCAGCCAGCCTGCAACCTGCGCACCTACCAGGTGATGGTGGAGTCGTTCGTCGACGGCGACGGCAGCGCCAACTACGGCGTCGGTTACGGCCCCTCCCGGCACAACGGCGATCTGCAGGGGATCATCGACAGCCTCGACCACATCAAGAGCCTCAACGTCAACGCCATCTGGCTCACGCCGGTGTTTGACTCCTGCGCCGGCCAGGCCGGGGACGACCGGCTGGATGCCACCGGCTACTTCGCCTGCGACTTCTTCAACGTGGATCCCAACTTCGGCAGCAACGCCCAGCTCAAGCAACTGGTGGACGGGGCGCACCAGCGCGGGCTTTATGTCTTCCTCGACGGGGTGTTCGGCCACGTCAACAAGGTGGGGGTGAGCAAGCCTTCACCAGAGGGGCGGCTGCCTGCCCTCAAGAGCGGCGGCGCAGGCTACCCGGGCCAACTGGTGGATTACGGCCAGACCGAGAGTCTGGCCTACTTCAAGGAGGTGGCCCGTTACTGGGTCGAGCAGTACGGCATCGACGGCTGGCGCCTCGATCAGGCTTATCAGTTGGGGCTGGATGACTGGCGTGCCATTCGCAGCGAAGTGGAGCGGGCCAGCGCGGCGCGCAAGACCGCCGGCCAGCAGTGGGGCACCCTCGGCTACATGGTGGGGGAAGTGTGGAAGGGCGCCGACGAGATCCGCACCCAGGCCTATGGCCCGAGCGACAACCCGGCGCTCTCTTCGGCGTTCGACTTCCCCCTGCGCTACGGTCTGGTACAGGCGCTGGCGGTGGAAGAGTCCGGCAAGGGCGGGCAGGGGGCCAGCGTGCTCGACGCCAGCTGGAACAAGGTGGAGAACTACCCGGACCACGCCATGCCCAACCTGATGCTGGGCAACCACGATCTGGTGCGCTTCGGCGATCTGCTGGAGCGGGGCAACTTCAATGGGGCGGACTACTGGCAGCGCCACAAGGCGGCCTTCAGCTTCATGGCCGCCCGCTCCGGTCCCATTACCTTCTACTATGGCGAGGAGTTTGGCGACGAGGTGCCTGGCTTTGCCAGTCAGGTGGGGGGCGACTGTGCGGCCCAGGGGCTCTGCGATGATCACGTGGCCCGCAGCGATGGCAAGGTTCCCGGTGTCACCGGCTTCGTGCCGAGCAGCGAGCAGGCCGAGCTCAAGCAGTGGCTGAGCGATCTGCTGGCCTTGCGCGCCGGGCACCCGGCCCTCTATCAGGGGGAGCGGGTCAAGCTGGTGGCCGAGGGGAGCGTCTATGGCGACATCAAGCAGACGGCGGGTGAGCAAGTAGTCTACCTGCTCAACGTCTCCACCACGCCCCAGAGCTACGCCGTGCCGGTCGGCAAGCTGCGCAGCGGCAGCGCCCTGGTGGATCTGCAGAGCGGCGAAAACCTGGCCATCGGTGGCAGCAGCGTGACGGTGGACTTGCCGCCCCTCACCGGCCGCTTCCTGCTGGTGCGCTGAGGGAGGCAGGCAACAAAAAGGGCTCCAGCATGGAGCCCTTTTTCATGGTGGCGGCTTACTTCTCGATGCCGCTGCCAAGGTCGTCCCGGCGGGAAGAGACCGAGGGCTCGGCCCCGTGGCGCCAGTGTTCCAGCCGGTTGTGCACCCCGCGGCGCAGGCTCTTGAAGCTGGCTTCCAGATAGTCCACCCCCACCAGGATGGAGAGGGTGACGACGGTGAGCAGCAGCGCCTGATGCAGCATGTCCATGCCGATGAGGGCGCCGAGGGCGGCCAGCATCCAGATGGCGGCGGCGGAGGTCACCCCCAGCACCTGACCATCCCGGGTCATCATGACCCCGGCCCCGAGAAAGCCGACCCCGGTGATGAGCTGACCCAGCACCCGCGCCTGATCGGCGCCCTGAGGACTGACGGCGGCGCCGATGGCGAGAAAACAGTAGGTGCCGAGCACGATGAGGGAAGAGGTGCGGATCCCCACCGGTTTGCCGCGAAGCTGCCGCTCCAGCCCCACCAGGGTGCCACACACCAGACAGACCAGGATGTTCTCCCAGCCAAGGGGCGCGATGTCCCACCACTGCATTGTCATCATATCCACCTCTGTTCGCGATGCTTGTTATCCTGTCGCGCTCTGCCCCCGGTTCTCCAGCCGCTGGCGGAAGGCCCGGGCGAGGCGCTCGTAGAGGTCCTTTGCCTCCCTGTCTTCAATATCGCCACGTATCCAGGGGTTGTCGATGATTTCCAGCAACACGCAGCCCTGACCCTGCTGGCGCAGATCCACCCCGAACAGGCCGTTGCCGAGCTGGTGCACGGCGCGGCGGGCGGTTTGCAGCACCCGCTCCGGCACGTCGCTGAGGGGCAGCGCCTCGATGCGGCTCATGTCGAGGGGGTGTTTGCGGCGACGGATGCGGTTGCCGGGTTCGGGTCGGTAGCGGCGGCAGGCGAACAGCGGCGAGCCGTCGAGAAAGCCGATGCGCCAGTCGAACTCGGCAGGGATCCGGCTCTGGACCAGCAGCAGGGCGGAGCGGGCCAGCCCCTCGTCCAGCAGGCGGGCGAGCTGGATGTCATCGCTGGCCATGGCGAGGTCGCGCCCCTGGGCGCCGTCGGGGATCTTCACCATCAGTGGCAGACCGAGGCGCTGCACCAGTTCGTCCACATGCTGGCGGCCGCGGCGGGTCACGACGGTGGTGGGGGGCATGGGCACGCCGCTGCGCACCATCAGCTCGTAGAGATAGAGCTTGTTGCTGCAGGCGAGGATGGCACGGGAGCTGTCGATGACCGGCATCTTGAGCTGCTCGGCACGGCGGGCAAATTCGAAGGTGTAGTGGCCGACCGCGGTCTCGGCGCGCAGCCAGAGGGTGTCGAACTCCGGCAACCGCTCAATGGCCGAGGGAGGCAGGATCTCGGCCTGGATCCCCTGGGCAGCGGCCGCCTTGATGAAACGCTCCAGCGCCAGGGCATCGCTGCTGGCGCGGCCGTCGTTGGGGTCGACCAGGATGGCGAGCTGGTAGCGTGGCGCCGTCTGCTCCTCGTCCCCCGTGCCCACCAGCGCCTGGGCGTGCTGCACCATCAGCGCCTTCTCGCTCGGGCTCAGTGCCAGCGGTGACAGGCTCTCCTGCTGACGCACCGACCAGCCGTGGCGACCGCGCTTGAGGGTCAGCTCCTGCAGCGGCAACTGGCTCAGGCCGTAGTAATAGCGGGCGAGCCCCGCCAGCTCGCTCTGTTCGCACTGGCCGAAGATGGCGCGCACCCGGATCCTGTCTTCGCTCTGCTGGGCCAGCCAGCCCTGCAATTTGCGCCACAGCTTGGCGGGAGGCTGCTGGGGTTGCAGCCGGCTGATGGCCTGCAATCCCGGCAGGCAGTGGTGGCCGCGGGCCTGGGCCAGCAGGGAGCAGTAATAACCGGCCCCCAGGTGTTCCAGGCTGCGGCAGAGGTTGATGATGCGCGGACGCCCCCCTGTGGTGGGCAGACCGTGTTGCAGGTAGGTGCGGGCGGTCAGCAGATAGTCGGCATGGCAGGGCCAGTCGCCCGGCTCCTCGACGATGACATAGGTACTCATATTTTCAGGCTCCACAGAAAGGACTGCCAGAAACGGCAGGATCCCCAGTGGGCTTCGATGCACCGACAAGCACGACAATGGCGCGAGGGGAAACAAGAGGTTACAGTGCCTAATATTCTGCCTTGGTAACTTGTGATACAAGTCGCATTTCTGGTGCTGAGGATAAATAACCGAACAAGGACTCCCCGTGTTGACCGTGCGCGCCGCCCGAGCCGATGATTTGGGCGCCATCGTGAAGCTGGAACGCTACTGTTTTCCCCCCGAGGTCGCCTTCGGCCGCAGCCGCTGGCACTATCTGCTCAATCAGGCCAAGGGGCGCACCCTGCTGCTGCAAGACGAGAAGGCGCAGGTGATGGGCTATTTGAGCGTGCTGGAGCACAAAGGCTGGGATCGTCTCATCATCCAGACCCTCGCCATCCGCTGGACCGTCCGCCGTCAGGGGTGGGCACGCCGCCTGCTGGAGCAGGTGATCCGGGAAGGGCGCGAGGCCGGCTGGGGGGCTATTCGCCTCGAGGTCGCCGACGCCAACCCAGAAGCCAGGACCCTCTATCAGGGGCTGGGGTTTCGCCCCGGGGTACGGCTGCCCGATTATTACGGGCCCGGCCAGCATGCCCACCGCCTGGTGCTGGCGCTGGGGGATGAGCGGCAGGCGCCATCATGAGTTGCGAGGATTGCCTGGCCACGGCCATCAGGGCCAAGCTTGGGCGCTGCCCGGTCTGCGCCGCCCAGACCTTTCTCATCGGGGTCGTCGGCTGGCTGGTCTGGTGGTGGTGCGGCGCCGATACCTCGGTCAACGCCCTGACCTGCCTGCTGTTTGCGCTGGGGGGCTCGGGTCTCTTCCTGCTGCATCTGGCGGTGTTCGCATGGCGAAAGCTGGGCAAACGCGACATATAACGTGCTGATTTTTCAAGAAGACAAATAACAATGGAGGTTCACATGATTGCAATGGTAACGGGCGCCTCGTCCGGCTTTGGTGAGGCCATCAGCCGCCTGCTGGTGAGCGCTGGCCACCGGGTGATCGGCACCGGGCGCCGCGCCGAACGGCTGGCCGCCCTGGCCGAGGAGCTGGGCGAGCAGTTCCTGCCCCTGGTGTTCGACGTCCAGGACAAGGCTGCCACCCGCGCCGCCATCGAGGGGCTGCCGACCGAATGGCAACAGGTGGACCTGCTGGTCAACAACGCCGGCCTGGCACTGGGGCTGGAGCCTGCCCACAAGGCAGACCTTGAGGACTGGGAGCAGATGATCGCCACCAACATCAGCGGCTTGACCCTGATCACCCGGTTGCTGCTGCCGGGCATGGTGGCGCGCAACCGCGGCCACGTCATCAACATCGGCTCCATCGCAGGGACCTATCCCTATCCGGGCGGCAACGTCTACGGCGCGACCAAGGCGTTCGTGAAGCAGTTCAGCCTCAACCTGCGTGCCGATCTGGCGGGCACGGCGGTGCGTGTCACCAACGTGGAGCCCGGCCTGTGTGGCGGCACCGAGTTCTCCAACGTGCGCTTCCACGGCGACGACGCCAAGGCGGCCACCGTCTATCAGGGGGTGCAGGCCATCCTGCCGGAAGACATCGCCAATACCGTACTCTGGATCAGCGAGCAGCCTGCCCACGTCAACATCAACAGCATCGAGATCATGCCGGTGGCCCAGACCTTCGGTCCGCTCCACATCAGCCGTCGCTGATGTCATGACGAGCCGACTTCTGTCCACAAGAGGCGCCTTCGGGCGCCTTTTTTTGATGGGTCTGGTCGCACTCGTCATGGAATGCAGAATGAGGCGTGCTGTGACCCGTGCTCAGCCGTCGAAAGAGTGGGGTACTCAAGTTGGCCTGCATTTTGCTGTCTTAGGCCCATGGCGGGGAACCCATCCCCGGAGCTGGCGAGGCCGGCAGTGAGCGTGGAGCCTTCATGGATATCAAACCCTATGGTCATCAACTCGCCCAGAGCGCGTCCCAGAACCGTGCCCTGGCGACCCTCAGCGACAGCGACGACAAGCAGAGCGGCTGGTCTCAGCAGGTCAGCCTCTCCAGTCAGGTGCTGACCGGCAAGGCGCAGCAGGCGCTGACCTACGAGCATCTGGCCAGAAACGGCAAGAACACAGTCCTGACCGGTGGCGTCAAGGATGCGCGGGTGCAGCAGATGGTGGACAAGGCCCTGGGCTTTGATCGCAAAAAATTTGACGATCTCGAGCGTCAGCTCAAGGGGATAGCGGATGACAAGACGCTCTCTGCCGAGGAGCGCGAAACGCAGAGCAAGGACCTGTCCGCGCAGCGCGATGCCATGCTCAAGGAGGCCATGGATCGCCTCACCGGCAAATCCGCCTCCCAGGCATGATGTGATTCAAACGGCAATCTTTGGGCGTTAAAGGCAAGGGGTTGCCCCCTTGCCACGGGGCCGGCAGGCAGTGGGAGGCACGGCCTGCCGTGGTCAGGGCTCAGGGACTCTGGGGGGCGATCCCGATGGCGATGGCGGTGGTCTGCACGGCCTTGATCTGGTCCCCCTTGGCGATGAGGGCGAACTGGGCCGGATCCTGCACCTTGAGGGTCAGGGTATGGTCAACCCCCTTGACCCGGATGGTCTGGTGCGCCTTGTCCACGTCGATGACGTCGGCATAGATGGTTACCTGCATGCCGGCGCCGGCAGCAGGTTTCTCCCCGGCGGCCGCCTTGCCCCCTTCCACTTCCACCACCCGTTTTCTCACCCCGGCGGTGCCCTTGAGCAGGGTCAGGTCCAGCAGTTGCAGATATCTCAGGGCCACGACATCTCCCACCTTGAGCTGGGGAAGGTTGGTCACCTCCTCCCCGGCGATCAGATCCAGGGTCTGCCCTTCGGCATTTTTCAGGCTGACCTTGCGGGTGGCCAGGTCGATGGCGGTGACGGTTGCCCTGGCGGTCAGTTCTTCGGCCAGGCTGGCTTGTCCGGGGGCCACGGCCACATGGGTGGTGACCTCGGCGGCATAGAGCAGGGGAGGGGCACAGAGGGTGAGGGCACCCGCAATCCAGGCGTGCTTCAGTTTCATGATAGAGACCCTGTGAGTGGGAAAGGGACCCCGGGAGGGGCTTGAGGGGGCGACGAACTCGTCTTCCCGCTATCACCATAGCAAAGCCGGGCAGGAGCGCCCGGCATCGGCAGGCTGGCATCGTATTTTTGACGACAGGCTCCCGTTTTTGACCTGATGGCTCGGCAGGCGCACAATTCCCCGGCATGCAATCAACCGAGGGCTCTGCCGTGTACAACTTCCAATATGCCAATCCCACCCGCATCTGTTTTGGTGAAGGCCAGATCGCCAGGCTGCCCGAGCTGATCCCGGCCGGCAGCCGTCTGCTGGTGCTCTACGGGGGTGGCAGCATCAAGCAGAACGGGGTCTATGAGCAGTTGACCCAGGCGCTGGCGGGCCGGGAGTGGCTGGAGTTTCCCGGCATCGGCGCCAACCCCCAGTACGATCAGCTGATGGAGGCGGTGGCCCTGGTCAAGCGCGAGCGCATCGACTTCCTGCTGGCGATGGGTGGCGGTTCCGTGGTGGATGGCACCAAGTTCGTGGCCGCCGCGGCCTGCTTCGAGGGGGACGACCCCTGGGAGATCCTGCGGGACAAGGCCTCCATCAAGGGGGCGCTGCCGCTCGGCTGTGTGCTGACCCTGCCGGCCACCGGTTCGGAGAGCAACCCCGCCGCCGTGGTGAGCCGGGGGGAGGCCAAGCTCTCCTTCTACAATCCGCTGGTGCAACCGGTGTTTGCGGTGCTGGATCCCGCCACTACCTACAGCCTTCCGCCGCGCCAGGTGGGCAATGGCGTGGTGGATGCCTTCGTCCACATCCTCGAGCAGTACCTCACCTTCCCGGTGGGGGGCGAGGTGCAGGACCGGCTGGCGGAGGGGCTGCTGCAGGTGCTGGTGGACAACGGTCCGCGAGCGCTGGCGGAGCCCACCAACTACCAGGTGCGCGCCAACCTGATGTGGGCGGCCAGCCTGGCGCTCAACGGCCTCATCGGTCGCGGCGTGCCCCAGGACTGGTCCACCCACGCCATCGGTCACCAGCTCACCGCCCTGCACGGGCTGGATCATGCCCAGAGCCTGGCTGTGGTGTTGCCCTCCCTGCTGCGGGAGCAATCGGCCCAGAAGCAGGAGAAGCTGGCCCAGTTCGCCGAGCGGGTGTGGCACTCCAGCCGCGAGGACAAGGCGCTGCGCATCGAGGAGGCCATCATCCGCACCGAGCAGTTCTTCCAGCAGATGGGGGTGGGTACCCGGCTTGCCGACTACGGGCTGAGCGAGAGCTGCATCCCCGGTATCTGCTCCAACCTCAAGCGTTTCGGGCTGACCGCCCTCGGGGAGCAGCAGGACATCGATCCCGACAAGGTAGCCAGGATCCTGTCCCACGCGCTGTAAGTCATCCTGGCAACCATAGTGGCGCGGATCCTTTCCCTCGCCCTCTGATCACCGGCTGGCCAACGGAAAAGAAAGCGCCCCGATCATCGGGGCGTTTTGCGTGGTGTCGCCGGGCACTGCCGTTTATTCGGCGCTGCGGTCCAGCTCGCGCTCCAGCGCCGCCGCCTTCTGGCGGGCCGGATGGGTATTGAGGCGCTGCCAGTAGGCTTGCAGATGCGGGAACTGGGCCAGCTGGCCGCTCTGGGCCAGCAGATCCACCAGGAAGGAGTTCAGGATGTCGGCGCCGGTGAGGCGATCGGCCACCAGGTAGTGGCGGCTTGCCAGCACCTCATCGAGGTAGCCCAGCACCTTGGTACACTCGGCTTTGGCGTAGTCCGGCAGGAAGCGCATCGGGCTGCCATCCTTGCGCACGAACATATCGAGCAGCAGCGGCAGAATACCGGAGCTCTCGGCGAAGTGGAGCCACTGCAGGTATTCGGGATACTCCGGGCTGTCAGTGGCCGGTGCCAGCCGTTCCGGAGCGTGGCGGGCGATCAGGTATTCGGTGATGGCACCGGATTCCGCCAGCACCCGGCCGTCAAACTCGATGACCGGCGACTTGCCGAGGGGGTGGACGGCCTTGAGCTCGGGCGGCGCCAGGAAGGTGGCGGCATCGCGCTGGTAGGCCTTGATCTCATAGGGCAGGCCCAGCTCTTCAAGCAGCCAGATGATGCGCTGGGAGCGGGATTTGTTCAGGTGGTGCAGGACTATCATGGAAACCTCGACGCAGTGACGGAAGGCGGTGATACGCAGCGCCCCGGCAGCAGGTTCACTTATGGATGAAAAAGAGCGGGCGTGGTGCCCGCTCCTTCGTCGATTGACTCAGGCCTCTAGCGCCTGATCCAGATCCGCCAGTATGTCCTCGATGGCTTCGATTCCCACTGACAGCCGGATCATCTCAGGCTTCACTCCAGCCTTGGCCTGCTCCTCTTCGCTCAACTGGCGATGGGTGGTAGAGGCGGGGTGGCAGGCCAGGGACTTGGCGTCGCCGATGTTGACCAGCCGCTTGAAGATCTTGAGGGTATCGTAGAAGCGCACGCCCGCCTCGTAGCCCCCCTTCAGGCCGAAGGAGAGGATGGCCGAGGGGCGACCGGCCATGTACTTCTCCGCCAGCGGGTAGTGGGGGTGACCCGGCAGACCGGCGTAGCTGACCCAGGCCACCTTGGGGTGATGCCTGAGGTGATGGGCGACCCGCAGGGCGTTGTCCACGTGGCGCTCCATGCGCAGGCTCAGGGTCTCCAGCCCCTGCAGCAGCAGGAAGGCGTTCATGGGAGCCAGGGCCGCGCCCGTGTTGCGCAGCGGCACGGTGCGCACCCGGCCGATGAAGGCCGCCGGGCCGAAGGCCTCGGTGTAGACCACCCCGTGATAAGAAGGCTCGGGTTGGGTCAGTTGGGGGAAGCGCTCGGCGTGATCCGCCCAGGGGAACTTGCCCGAGTCGACGATGACGCCCCCCAGGGAGTTGCCGTGGCCGCCGACATATTTGGTCAGGCTGTGCACCACGATGTCGGCGCCGTGTTCGATGGGTTTGCACAAGACCGGAGTGGCGACCGTGTTGTCGACGATGAGCGGCACGCCGCGGGCGTGGGCGGCCTTGGCCAGGGCGGCGATGTCGACGATGTTGCCCGCCGGGTTGCCGATGCTCTCGCAATAGACCGCCTTGGTCTTGTCGTCGATGAGGGCGGCGATGGCCTCGGCGCTGTCATCCTTGGCGAAGCGCACCTCGACCCCGAAGCTCGGCAGCATGTGGGCGAACAGGGTGTAGGTGCCACCATAGAGCTGGGGGGTGGAGACGATGTTGTCACCGGCGGCGGTCAGCGCCTGGATGGCGTAGGTGATGGAGGCGGAACCCGCCGAGACCACCAAGCCGGCGATCCCCCCTTCAAGGGCGGCCATCCGTTGTTCCAGCACATCGTTGGTGGGGTTCATGATGCGGGTGTAGATGTTCCCCGGTACCGCCAGATTGAACAGATCCGCCCCGTGCTGGGCGCTCTCGAACTCGTAGGCCACCGTCTGGTAGATGGGCACGGCCACCGCCTTGGTGGCGGGATCGCTGGAAAAGCCGTGGTGCAGGGCCAGGGTCGCATCTTTCATCACACACTCCTTGTTGGATGTCACCATTATGGATGGATAGACGTCCAATCTAGCAGTCCTGGCGCCGATGTAAACCACCCATTCCGGCAAAGCAATGCCGGGGGATGGCGGTGACCGGATGGCGCCTGTGACGGCGACCTCAGAGACGGCGGCGATACTCCCTGTCGTCTATCTGGTGCATATCCCACTGCATCAGGCGGTTGAGCTGCACCATGGGATCTTCGACCAGCGTCAGGGGGCGGGGCAGGATCCTCAGGAAGTAGCGACGGAGGGTTTGCTGGATCCGGTTCGGTTTGAGGGGGGTGGCATGGCTCATGATGGTGCTCCTGTGCTGTGGTTCTCACGTTCGCCAGCAGTATTGAGCTAAAATGCGGAAGTAAAAACTGATGACTTTCAGAGACAGGATTTCCTCTTTTATGCCTACCAGCCGCCTTTATCAGCAATTTCAACGGCTCACCCAGCAGCTTGGCTGCGACGAGCGGGAAATCAGCCTCGCCGAGGTGGCGGACTTGCTCTGCTGCACCCCCCGCAATGCCCGCCTGCTGTTGCGCCGCATGGAAGGGCAGGGCTGGCTGTGCTGGACGGCGGAGGCAGGGCGGGGGCGGCGCTCCCGCCTCACCCTGCTCGACAACCAGGAGAGCCTGACCCGGCGCCGATTGCGGGATCTGCTGAGTCAGGGCCAGCTGGCGCAGGCGGTGCGGCTGGCCGAAGATCGCCTCGATCTGCTCACTCCGCTGCTGATCGAGCAGCTCGGCCAGGCCACCCGGGAGGGGCGCCAGATCCTGCGGGTGCCCTACTACCGGCCGCTGCCGCGCCTGCTGCCCACCGCGCCCTTGCGCCGCTCCGAAATTCACCTGAGCCGCCAGATCTTCAACGGTCTGACCCGGCGAAACGAGGAAAATGGGGAAATCGAGGGGGATCTCGCCCACTACTGGGAGTATCTGGCCCCCTGTCACTGGCGCTTCTATCTGCGCCCCGTGGTGCGTTTTCACCATGGCCGCGAACTGGTGGTGGAGGATGTGATGGAGAGCCTGCAGGCCTTGCGGGATCGCCCGCTGTTCGCCCATCTGGCACGGCTGGAGAGCCGCTGGCCGCGCACCCTGGATATCCATCTCGACAGCCCGGATCCTCTGCTGCCGCACCTGCTGGCCGAGCCGGTGGCGGCCATCCTGCCGCGGGAGCTCAAGGGGGAGGCGAATTTCGCCCTGCAGCCGGTGGGCACCGGCCCCTATCGGGTGAGCACCAACGACCCGCTGCACCTGTGCCTCGAAGCATTTGACGACTATTTCGGGCTGCGGGCCCTGCTCGACGAGATCGACATCTGGATGCTGCCGGAGCTGGCGGAACGGCTGGAGAGCCACGTCAGGCTGGGCAGCGACACCCCGGAGCTTGGTTCCATGCGCGGGGAGTCCGAACTCGAGTCGGGCTGCTACTTCCTGCTGCAGGACGACAGATCGGCCCCCCTGCAGGACCCGGCCCTGCGCCAGTGGCTGACCCGGCTGCTCAACCCCATCGCCCTGATGGCCCGGGTGGCGCCCGAGCTGCAGCGGGGCTGGACCAGCGCTCTGGGTCTCCTGCCCCACTGGCGCGAGAGCCTGCCTCTTCCCGAGTCCGGCCCGGTCAGCCTGCCAGCGCGGCTGGTACTGGCCTGCTTCAACCAGCATCTGGAGTTCAACGAGTGCGCCAGCGCCATGAGCAGCCTGCTGGCAGAGCAGGGGATCCAGCTCGAGGTGCGTACCCTGGACTACGGCCGCTGGGTGAGCGGGGAGGATGAAGATGTGGATCTCTGGTTCGGCACCCTCAACCTGGAGCATGAGCACGCCTTCGCCCCTTACGCCTGGCTTCAGGGCACCCCCTTGCTGCGCCGGGTGTGGGGCGGCCAGCAGGCCCTGTGGCAGGGATTGACGCAGTGGCGCGCCCATGGTGAAGAGCCCGGCCCCCGCGCCCTGCTGGCCGAGGTGCAGCGCCAGAGCTGGTTCGTGCCGCTGTTTCACCACTGGCTGGAGCTGGAGAGCCGGGTCGGCGTGCACGGTGTGCGCATGACGGCCCTTGGCTGGTTCGATTTTCGCAGCGCCTGGTTAAAGCCCGAACAGGTGGCGCAGGGGCCGGAAACCGGCGGTGGCTCTCACCCCCAGGCAGGGACGCTTGAGTCGGACGGGTTGGCGCGCTAGCCTGTGCGCGGTCCTACGACAAGGAGTCGACTTCCATGCTGGAAATGCAGATCCAACCCCGTTTTCAAGAGACGGACGCCCTCGGCCACATCAACAACACGGTGCCGGCGGTCTGGTTTGAATCGGCCCGTGATCCCCTGTTTCGCCTCTTCTCGCCCGAGCTGGATGTGCATGACTGGCATCTGATCATCGCGGGCTACACGGTGCAATTCAAACGGGAGCTGTTCTATGGCCAGATGGTGTCGATCAAGACCGGCGTGCGGCGTATCGGTACCAGCTCCTTCACGCTCTGGCAGGAAGCCTGGCAGGGCGGCGAGCTGGCGGTGACCGCCGAGACGACCCTGATCCATTTTGACTACCGGACCCGGCAGTCCATCCCTTTGAGCGAGGCTCACCGGGAGGGACTGAGGGTCTGGCTGGTAGAGAGTTAATCCGGCCTTCGGGCCCACCACAGGACACTTATGCGCACAACCGCGATCGCCCTGAGCCTCGGCTTGGGACTGGGACTCTGCTCCCTGCCTTCATTCGCCGCCTCCCTGGCCGAGCAGTTCACCCTGATGGAGAAGGGGGCCGACAGCGCCCTCGATACCCGCTTGTTCAGCCACGATGGCGTTGACATCAAGGCCTGGGTCGACGGCACGCCCGTCATCATCGCCGTGCCCATCCTGAACGAGCAGGGCAAACAGGAAGGGGAGAGCCGTTACTACTTCAAGGGCGGCAAGCTGTTCGGGGTGAAGGAGCCCGCCGCCCAGTTCGCCTTCGATGACAGTGGCAAGCTGACCCAGTGGCTGGACGACAAGGGGCAGCCTGCGGAGTTTGTCAGCAAGATGAGCATGCAGCAGCGGGAAGCCTGGCTGACCAGACGGGCGGCCGAGCTGGGCGGGTTGTTTGCGCCGAGCACCGCCGAGGAGAAGGCTGACAAGGGGGGCGTCAAGCTCAAGGGGGCCGAGCTCGCCCAGTGGCTCTGCAATGGCAAGCTGATGGCGCTTGCCGGAGGTGACAAGGTGACCTTCGAGCCGGCCAAACTCAAGAGGAGTGCAGAGGGCATCAAGGGAGAAGTTTCCCTGCGCCAGGAGAAGGGGTGGCAGGATCTCTGCCTCACCTGCGAGGTGCAGGGCAACCGGGTGACTCGCCTCACCTGGCAGCCGCTGCCGGGTGCCAACAAGCCGCAGTAAGGGCGGCAGCGTCAAAGAATGGGGGCCCACTTGCGGGCCCCTTTTTCATGCCGGTTACTGCTCGCCCAGGGTGAGCCGGGTGAGGGCCTCCACCCGTCGCCACTGACCGGGCTCGAACCAGCGTGCCAGGATCTCTGGCTGCTGGCTGACCCGGGCCTCGGCAGGCAGGGGCCTGATCTCGGCCAGATAGCCGGCCAGCTGCTGCTCGAACCCCTGCTGGCTCTCTGCCAGCTGGAGCAACCGGTCTGCCGCCTCCGGTCCCAACTGTTCGCGCAGTGCGGCGTCACGCCCGGCTGCGGGGAGTTGTTCCAGAGCCTGCAGATCGCCGAGCAGGCGGCTGTTGGCCTCCGCCTCCCGAAACCACTGGGGCTGCTCCGCCAGCCAGAGCTCCAGCTCACTCGCCAGCAGCGGCTTGTCGGTATCGCTGGACTCCACCAGCGCCTTGCGGCGCAGGGTCCACTGCTCCATCAGCCTGTCCTCGGCAAACAGCTGCTCCTGCTCGGCCGGGGAGAAACGTTGCCTGCGCAACTGCTCGCGCTCGTCGAACAGCTTCTGCAAGCTGGCGAGGCCCGGATCCGCCGGCACCGTCAGGCTGCCCTCAGCCGCGAGAAAGGCTTCATGGCGGGCCTGCAGCGAGGACTTATCCGACGGCGGTGCGACCTGCCTGACCAGAGGGGAAGCGGGCCCGGCATGTTGCGGCGAAGGGGCGGTTGCGTCAGCGGAGGGCCAATACTGCCAGCCCCCCAGCAGCAGGGCCGCCGCCAGCGGAGCAGCCATCAGCCATGCCCTGTTCATAGTCCCAGCCTCTGCAGGCGGTTGGCGTGCTGGCGATAGAGGTTGACCGGGTCTGTCTCGAACAGGTGGCGAATGCCGAACGACTGGTTCACCTCGTCCAGATGGTTCATGCGGTAGTGGGTGCCGATCACCTTGCCGAGGTGGCTGCTGCACACCCCGACCAGGCCGTCACTGGGCTCCTTGAAGAAGCTGCCGGTCAGCGCCAGCGCCGGATCCACCGGATCCAGGATGTTGGTCATGTTGCCGCGCCCGCTCCAGGAGAAGTAGTAGACGCCGTTGTCGGCCAGGAGCGGCCCCTCGCCGCAATGCTGGCTCGGCAGCCCTTCCGGATAGCGCTGGTTGAAGCGCTGGGCGCCGGTGCTGGTGAGGGCGTCGAGGGCGGCGAGGGGATCCTGCGGCAGCTGGCTGCCCCCGGAGAGCAGCGAGATGACCCCGGACAGGGCCGAGGCGGCGGCCACCGCCAGACCTTCGGCCGCTGAGCCCGGCGTCACCTTGGCCCGCACCAGGTCGGCGATCTCAGAGCCATGGTTGACCCCGCCCACGCTGGTGGCGGAAGCGACCAGCTCGGGGGCGACCGAAGCGACGTAGCGAATGGTGGGGCCACCGTGAGAGTGGCCGATGAGGTTCACCTTCTCCGCCCCCGTGATGGCGAGCACCTGCTGCACCTGCTTGAGCAGCTGTTCACCGCGCAGCTCCGAGCTCTGGGTGGCGGAGACCTGGGCCACGTAAACCTTGGCGCCATCCCGGGTCAGGGCCTGGGGGATGCCGTAGAAGTAATCGACCCCGAGCAGCTTGTCGAAACCGAACAGACCGTGCACCAGCACTATGGGGTAGCGGGTCTGGGTATAACCGGCCCCCTGACCCAGCATGGGCAGGGCGCACAACAGCATCAATAGCCATCTTTTCATCTTCACCGTCCTTGCGAAAAAACCGGCTGCATTCTGGTCGTCACCGGAGGTCGTCACCGGGGCAGCCACTGGCCTCATGCCAGTACCGGCAGCATGGTGGCTGAACTCAAATGTATCTGTGGATGGGATCACTAAACCGGGGATTGCAGAAAAACCCTACCCATATGGGCAAAAAAGGCGGCACCAACTATTCCTTGTGTCTGCTCATCAAATAAGTTAAATGATAATTGTTATCATTTGAGTGGTCGAGTCATGACGGGAACCTGGGTGAAGGGGTGGGTCGGTACCACCGGAGCGGACAGCAGCATGGCGCACTGGAAGGCGCAGACCCTGAGTGGCAACCGCCATTTCGATGCGGGGGAGTACGCCAGGGCGCTCGACTGCTATCAGCAGGCGCTGTGGCTTGCCCGCCAGCAGTTTGCCGACTGGCACGATGCCGACGAAGCGGTGGCGGCCCTGGTGGTGGCCCATCACAACCTGGCGGATCTGCTGGTGGCCATGACCCTGCCGGATCGGGCCGCCGACCTGCTGTGTCACATCCATGATTGCCTTCTGGCCACCAGCCAGTCCCCCACCAGTTCCGCTGCCCTGCGGGAGGCGGCTGTTCGCCACGCCCGCAGCACCCGTACCGAGCTGCTCGCCTTTCTGGGCAAACACGGCAACCACGACGGCATCCGCCGCTGCCTCGGTCAGTGCCTGTGCCAGACCGAGTCCGCTCGCCAACTGCATTAATCACAATAAACAGAGGTGACCATGAGCCATACCCTGCCAGCCCTTGCCTATGCCTATGACGCGCTGGAACCCCACATCGATGCGCTGACCATGGAGATCCATCACAGCCGTCACCATCAGGCCTACATCAACAACCTCAATGCCGCCCTGGCCGATCTCCCCGAGCTGGCGGTGCTGCCGGTGGAGGAGCTGCTTACCCGCTTCGACAGCCTGCCGGCTCAGGTTCTGGGGGCGGTGCGCAATCACGGCGGCGGCCACGCCAACCACAGCCTGTTCTGGCAGGTGATGAGTCCGCAGGGCGGCGGCGAGCCGGACGGCGAGCTGGCCGCGGTGATGGAGCGGGATCTGGGTGGGCTGGAGGCCTTCAAGCAGGCCTTTACCCAGGCGGCGTTGAGCCGTTTTGGCAGCGGCTGGGCCTGGCTGGTGGTCGATGGGCGCGGCAAGTTGCAGGTGGTGAGCAGCGCGAACCAGGACAGCCCCCTGATGGAGGGGCTCACCCCCATACTCGGGCTGGATGTGTGGGAGCATGCCTACTACCTCAAGTACCAGAACAAGCGTCCCGACTACATAGCCGCGTTTTACAACGTGATCGACTGGGATGAGGTGGCACGGCGTTACGTGGCGGCAAGGGCCTGATCGCCGGAAATACCGAGCCCAATAAAAGAGACCCGCCTGTTGGCGGGTCTCTGCTATTGAGGGGTCGGCGCGCTGCCAGTGGCCGGCGCCGCGCTGGCGGCAGCCGGATTATCCACGGGCGTAGCTTCGCTCGGCACGGCTGCGCTGGTGGCTGGTGCACCGCTGGCTGCGGCCGCCGCACGGGTGGCTGTTGCAGCGCTCACTGCCGCTGCCGATTTGGCCTTCGGCTGATGAGGGGGTGGTGCAATGGGCAGGCAGGGCTGGCTCGCGCCTATGGTGCTCAACGCCTGGCAGGGGACCGGGCCGCCGATGACGATGGGCTCTCCGAGGAACTTGGGACCCTTGTCCAGCACGTAGAGGTCCAGCAGCCCCATCAGGCGGGCGAACACCTCGCGCACCCGGGTCTTGATGCCCTGATAGGCGCTGGGATCCACGGCGTTGAAGCCGACCGCCTCGATGCCGAAATGGCGGGCGATGAAGATGGCACGCTCGTTGTGAAAGGCCTGGGAGACCACGGTGAAGTGGGCCTGACCGAACACCTCCTTGGCACGCACGATGGAGTCCAGAGTCCGAAACCCGGCGTAGTCGCTGTAGATGGCGCTGGCCGGAATGCCGGCCTGGATCAGGGCCCGCCGCATCTGGCGCGGTTCGTTGTACTGCACGGTGGCGTTGTCGCCGGAGACCAGGATGTAGTCCACCTTGCCGTTGTTGTAGAGCTCGGCGGCGGCCTTGATCCGGTACTTGAAGTAGTGGTTCGGGCTGCCGCCAATCAGGTATTTGGAGGTGCCGAGCACCAGGGCGACCCGGTTATAGGGCACCGCGTTGACGTCGTCGTAGGTGTAGTGACGGGCGTCCGAGACGGTCCACTCGCTGTAGCCAAGCAGGGCGGCGATGGAGGCCAGCAACAGGCAGAGGCAGGCGAGCAGGATCTTGGCAAACTTCTTCATGCGCAGTGCGGTTCGGGTCTGAAGTAAGAGAAGACAGGGGGCCATTCTATTACAAGTTGTTGTGGCGCGTCAGGTTTGATGGCGGCGCAGGGTCTCACTCGGGCAGAGGTTGTCGCAGCGCGCGCCAGGATCCCGGGCTTATCAAACGGCGCCATAAACAAGGGGCGGCCATGGCCGCCCCTTGTCATCGTCGTCTCGTCCTCAGTGGGAGGAGTCGTTGGCCTTGCACTCGTCGGAGTCCTTGTTGGCTTCCCACCAGGGCAGCAGCTCGCGGCCGAGCCACTGCTGGTAGGCCTCGCTGCCATTGGCAATCAGCTGGTCCAGCTCGGCTTCGAAGGCGCTCATGGCCTGCTCTCGATCCGGGCCTCGCAGGGCCTGGGCCATGGCCAGCCAGCTGGCGCCGCGACCGGTCTCGTTCAGGAAGCGGTGCACCGTGTAGGACCAGGAGTAGACCATCTCGCCGCCCTTGTCGTAATCCAGATGCAGGATGTCGGCCAGGGTCGGACGATCGCTGGCCGGGCGGCCGGCGACGTTGTCCAGACCGCGGGCGAAGCACTGGCCGTGGGCGACGAACTCCGCCAGCCCTTCCGACCACCAGGTGGTGCGGTTGAGCGGGTAGTGGCCGAAGCTGCCGTACTGGTTGAAGCGGCCGTCCAGGTAGTGCACATACTCGTGGCGCAGGTTCCACACCTGGAATGCAGGGCGCTTCCACTCCGCCTCATAGGCGAAGAAGCGGGCCTGGTTGCTGGGGCGAGCCGGATCCCCTTCGAGGTAGATGCCGCCGTTGTCGGTGGAGACGCCGCCAAACAGAGCACTGCCGTAGCGTTTCCAGTCGGCAGAGGAGTTGAAGAGCACCAGTTCCAGCGCCTCGTTGTGATCGTCCGCCACCGGCTGCCAGCCAGTTTCCATCTGCTGGTGGAACTGCTGCTCTTCGGCGCCCAGTTCACGGCAGATCCCCTCGGCCTGGCTCATGGTCAGATCCTGGGCTCGCAGGCGCAGGGTCGGCGAGCAGGTGTGCTCGAACGGCAGCACGTCCTCCACCCGGACAGGGGTGCAGAGCCCGGCGAAGTCGCCGCTGATGCAGGCTTCGCTGGTGCGGTCCGTGTAGGTCAGGTAGTAGGTGGAGAGGGTCAGCGACATGTCTTCCAGCAGGTCCTGACTCTGCTGGCCACCGGGGATCAGGTCGTGGTGGCGAACAAGGGCGATGACGGAGTCATCCAGCAGCTTGCGGTAGCCGTCGAGCTCGTCCGGGCGGGTATAGCGGGCGACCCGGTAGAGGCGGGTGTAGGCATCCAGCACGTTGTTGAGCAAGAACAGATCGGCGCCATCCCGCCCTTTCCACAACGCGAGTTCGCTCATGCCGAGGGCGTGCAGCTGCTTGCGCAGCTCGCCATCCTGCTGGCGGAAGTCGTTGGCGAAGGGATCGCTGTAGTCGCTGGCGAAGTCGAGGAAGTTGAGCAGATCGAACAGGCCTGTCGCCCAGGCGTGCTGGCCGTTGATCTCGCTGGCATGGCGGGTGGCGTAGGCCAGCATCTGGTTGAACTCGCCGAGCATGGTACCAAAGCGGCTCTGTACTGCCGGGCTCTTGAACTGGCCGTGCAGGGCGATGCTCCAGGCGCCCATGATGGCACCAACCTCGTCGCTGGCCTGCTCCGGGTAGAGCAGCGGATGGGCGCCGAGCGCGGTCAACGCCTCGGCCAGTGCCTCGGCGGCGGCCGGGCCGTCTTCCTTGTGCTTGCCGTAGTTGTGGTAGTTGTGGGCTCGCACGTATTCCAGCAGCAGCTTCATGGCCGGATGGGCCGGCTGATTGGCCGCCAGCAGCTTGGTGTCATCGTGACCATAGTTCTCCTGCCAGACCGGGGCGGGCTGGCCACTGGCATCCTGCACTATCTTGGCCGCTTCGGCGTCCAGCAGTTCGGTGCCCGGCAGATCCGGCTCGGAGCAGGCGCGGCCGTCGGCACGGCGACAGTCGAGCTGCTCTTCCTTGCTGGCCAGCACGATGGGGCGGTTGAGCACCCGGCTCTCCTGCCACTCGGTTGTTTCCGGCAGGGTCTGCCATTCGCTGCCCCCCACCGGGTATTGATAGCCGGTGTCCTTCAAGACCACCTGCACTTCGCTGCCCGCAGGCAGGGTCTGACGGCATACCCGGTAGCTGATGGTCTTGTCCCCTTCCTGACGGGTCTGGGGTTCATCGCACCCCTGCTGGGCCTTGATCTCGTCCAGCAGCCAGGTGTACTGGCGCCAGACGTGCAGCTCGCTCACCTGTTTGGCGGCCTGGCTGCCCGCGATGGGCTGCAGGCGGAAGAAGATCTGCTCGAGGCGACCATCCCGTTCGTTGGGGGTCTCTTCCAGCACCTTCAATTGCTGCCAGTTTTGCGGCTGGTACTGCCATGCCTGCTCGGCGCAGCGACCTTCGGCGTTGAGCTCACAGCGATCCAGCTCCTGCTCGCTGTGACCCAGAATGACCCGCTCAGCCAGCGGCAGACGATCCTGACGCGGCGCGGTCGGGGTGCCCGCCAGCGGCTCCCAGCGGCCCTGCTTCATGCCGTAACCATAGTCATAGCTGCTGGCCGGGATGGTCTTGCCGGCCGGTACCACCTCTTCACAGCTGAGGTAGCGGATCTGCCAGCCCTGCTCGATCTTGAGTTGCGGCTCGCCGCACTGCTGCTCTGCCAGCGCACCAGGTTGGCATCGCGCCAGTCGAAGCGGCGATACACCCTCAACTGCTGATAAGGGGCGTCGCCGCTGCGGGCGCTCAGTTCAAAGGTCACTTCGGTGAGACGATCCCCCAGCTGACGGCTGGATTCGCCTTTGAGTTGATACTGTTGCCAGTCGGAGGGGGAGTAGTTAGCCAGCGCCGAGGTGGCGAGCAGGCCTGGGGCTGCCAGGAGCAGCAGCCGGGGAGAGAGGTGCTTCATCATGATCCCTTTGGTGGATGGAGAGGCGTGGGGACCAGAGAGGGTATTAGGCTCCAAAGGAATATCAATTGGCCAGATGGCGCAGCGGAATGATGCATTCGGGAGCAAACAACACAAAAACAGCCCCAAAAGGGGCTGTGTTGATAGCAAGGACTCCGCCCCATATGGGGGAGGCGTCACTCCTCTTGTCGCAAGCTGCGGGCGAGCAGGGTGCGGGAGGGTTTCAGATTGCCGCCGAGATCCGGCCAGGGATGCCACTGGTCCGGCACCATGAAGCCGGGTAACGACACCCTGATCCAGGCGGCCAGTTCGGCAGGGGAGGCCGGTTCGCCATGCCAGTCGATGAAGGCGGCGGGCCTATGCCCCCACTCGTCGCTCGGCACCGGCACCACCAGGGCCTGGGCCACGGCGGGGTGATCCACCAGCCGCTGCTCTATGGTCTCGGGCTGGATGTTCTCCCCTCCCGAGATGAAGAGGTTGTCGAGCCGCCCCTCCACCACCAGATCGCCCCCCGGAGTGAGGCGGCCCTTGTCCCGGGTGTGGAACCAACCCTCTTCATCGAGGGGGCGGACCAGCTCGCCCTCCCTGAAATAGCCGGCAAACAGGGTCTCACCGCGCACGCAGATCTCCCCCTGGCGGATGCAGACCTCCCGCCCCGGCAGCGGGCGACCCACCACGCCGGCGGCGCAGGGTTGCCCGGTGCAGACCTGGCTGCCCATCTCGGAGAGGCCATAGCTCACCTTGGGCTCCAGCCCCAGAGCGGTCAGCCGGTTGACCAGGGGCGCCGGGATGGCGGCGCCACCGAGCAGCAGCTCTCGCACTCGGGTGCGGGATGGGTCGAACCCCTGTGCCAGCAGGCGCCAGAGCTGGGTCGGCACCAGCGAGAGGTGGGTGATGGGCTGATCCTCGAGCCGCGCCTTGAGGGGCCGGGTGCGATCGTCCAGCATCAGGGCGGCTCCCGCCAGGAAGACCCGAAACAGGATAGCGTAACCGCCGACGTGAAACAGTGGCAGGGAGAGCAGCCAGCCACAGGCTTCGTCCAGGGGGATCAGGGTGGCGGAACCCCGGGCCGAGGCGAGGTGGTTGGCGAGGCGGTGGACCACCGCCTTGGGGGTACCGCTGGATCCCGAGGTGAGGATCATGTTGTTAGGCTGGTCGGGTACCAGCGGGGACTCCCCATCTGCGGCCAGCTCGCCCGTGAAGTCGAGGCTGAGGGCTTGCCAGTCGCCCGCCGGGATCTCGCCTGCCGACCAGAATGCCCGGGCCTCGAGCTGGCTCGCCAGTTCGCTGTGTCTGGTTGCCGGAAAGGCGGGATTGAGGGGGCAGAAGACGATGCCGCTGCGCACGCAGGCCCAGGCCAGCAACACATCCTCCAGGGCGCCGCGCACCACGGCGGCGAGATGATCTCCCCGTTCCAGCCCGGCCCGGGCGAGCTGATTGCACAGGTTGTTGAGGCGCAGGTCGAGGCGCTGGTAGCTAAGAGGCTCCCCGCTGTGGATGGCAATGCGATGAGGGGCCAGTGTCGCCCAGCGTCGTACCGGGCAGGTTTCCTGCCGTGGGATCTGACGGGTCACCATGGGTCAGTCACGGTGAAACAGGGGGTCCATCCTGCCCGGATCGGGTTGCCCTTGCTTGTCCAGCAGATCCCTGGCCAGCCAGCGGCGGGTATCGAGGCCAGGGGCCTGATCCGGCGCCCACTCCCCTGCGAGGCGGGCGAGCTGGCCGAGGCCGAGACCGGACTCGAAACAGGAAGAGACGATCACCTTGAGCTTCAGTTCGCGAGCGCGGGCTACCAGGGCCTCGCTGTTGGCCAGGGCGCCGAGCAGGGTCGGCTTGAGCACCAGGGCGCGCAGTTGCGGGATGGGCTCCCAGGGCTTGCCCTGAGCCAGCAGTTCGTCCAGCGCCACCGGCATGCCGGTGTGGCTGGCGACGAAGGCGATGTCCTCGAAGTCGGCGCACAGATCTTCGAGGTATTCGATGCGATTAGGATCCAGGTGGCCGCAGAAGGCCCAGGCCTCCTCGCGGGTCCAGCCCTGGTTGGCGTCCAGGACCAGCTTGAGGTTGGGGCGCCGATCGAGCAGCAGCCGGATCAGCGCCAGCTCGTCGCGCATGGGGTAGCGGGCTACCTTCAGCTTGGCCTTGAGGGGTGTCTCGTGCAGCCACTGCTTCCAGTTCTTGAGCAGCTCCTGGGGGGAGCCCTGGATCAGCGGATAGGGCTCGGGCAGGGGGGCACCCTGCTCGGGCCAGCTACGACGGGCGCAGTCGAGCCCGAACTGCACCGAGGGCAGCTGTGGCGTCGGGGTCTGTCCCCGCGCCAGCTGCGCCAGACAGTCGAGGGCCTCGTCCTGGGCGTCGGCCAGGGTCTCTTTGGAAAATCCTGGCAGGGGGGCTATCTCCCCCCAGCCATCGTCGATGCGTACCAGCAGGCCCTCGCGCGCTACCTGCAACTGACCGTGAAAGGCCAGGGGCTGGGTAAAGGGCAGTTGGTAGCGGTAGAGGGCGAGTGTCATCAGGGGTTCCGCTTGTATTTGGAGAAGTCGGGACGGCGTTTCTCGTTGAATGCGTTGCGCCCTTCCTGACCCTCTTCGGTCATGTAGAACAGCATGGTGGCATTGCCTGCCAGCTCCTGCAAACCGGCCTGGCCGTCGCAGTCGGCGTTGAGGGCCGCCTTCAGGCAGCGCAGGGCCATGGGGCTGTGTTGCAGCATCTCGCGGCACCAGCGCACGGTTTCACGCTCCAGCTCGGCCAGGGGCACGACGGTGTTGACCAGCCCCATGTCGAGGGCCTGTTTGGCGTCGTAGAGGCGGCAGAGGAACCAGATCTCCCGAGCCTTCTTCTGGCCGACGATGCGGGCCATGTAGGAGGCGCCCCAGCCGCCGTCGAAGGAGCCCACCTTGGGGCCGGTCTGGCCGAACTGGGCGTTGTCGGCGGCGATGGTCAGGTCGCACATCATGTGCAGCACGTGGCCGCCACCGACGGCGTAGCCAGCCACCATGGCCACCACGGGTTTGGGGCAGGTACGGATGTCACGCTGGAAGTCGAGCACGTTGAGGTGATGGGTGCCTTCATCGTCCTTGTAACCACCGTAGTCGCCGCGGATCTTCTGGTCGCCGCCGGCGCAGAAGGCCTTCTCGCCGAAGCCGGTGAGGATGATGGAGCCGACCTTGTCGTCGTAGCGGGCATCGGCCAGGGCTTGCAGCATCTCTTTCACGGTACGGGGGCGGAAGGCGTTGCGCACCTGGGGACGGTTGATGGTGATCTTGGCAATGCCCTCTGGGGACTTGTGATAGAGGATGTCCTCGTAACCGGCGGAGCAGTCGTGCCACTCGACAGGGGCATAGAGCTCGGCTTCCGTCATTGCTTCAATCATGGATCTTCTCTTCTGGTTGGTGAGCCCACTCCCGCAGGAGCCGGGCAAAGGTATCGGGCTGGCTTGTGTGCAGATTGTGTCCGCCATCCAGAGCCAAGTGTTTGATATTGCAGCCTTGCTTTACCAACTGGCAAGCGAGGGCATGGAATTTGTGATCCCGGTTGCCGGAGATCCACTGCACCGGCAGCCGGGTATCCCGAAGCCAGGGGGCGAGATCCGGCTGCCGCCCCAGGGACGTGGCCCTCAGCATGGCGGCCACGGCCTTGCCGTCGTTGCCAAGGCGGCGTGCGGCCTGGCGGGTGCGGGCATCGTCGTCCAGGTCGGCGAAGACGCCCTGGCGGTACCAGTCGGCAAGCACCCGGGTCAGGGGCTCGCACTCGAAACGCCGGGCCCAGGCTTCATCGTGAGCGATGCGGGCCGGACGTTCACCGGCAGGCAGCCCGGGGTGGCAGTTCTCCAGCAGCAGGGCCTGCAACCCCGCCGGGGAGTGGCTGGCGTGATGAAGCGCGAGCCGCCCCCCCAGCGAATACCCCACCAGCCGGTAGTGGGCGATATCCCGAGCGACCAGCTCGTCGCAGAGCCAGCGATGGGCCTCGTCAAAGCCGCTCACCCGCAGTGCCCGGTTGCGGCCGTGGCCCGGCAGATCCAGGGCATGGCACGGGACGCCGGGCAGGGCCTGGATGACAGGTCGCCAGTCGTCGGCGTCCCCCAGCAGGCCGTGCAGCAGCACCAGCGACGCGGCGGGATCAGAGACCACGGATAGCGGCTCCCAGTGCCTTGAGATCCTCGGCGACTTCACTGCTCGGTACCTTGATTTCAATCAGGGTTACCCCGTTTTTCAGGGCTGCGGCATAGTCCCGCTCAAATGCGTCGAGGGTGGTGGGGGCCCGGTAGTGCAGGCCGAACATGGCGGCGGCGTGCTCGAAGTGCAGGCCGTGGGGCAGGCAGTAGTAGGTCTCCAGCAGGGCGTCCTGGGTGGGCACAGGCAGCATGCGGAAGATGCTGCCGCCGTCGTTGTTGAGCAGGATCACCACCAGGGGGCGGCTCCCCTTGCCGAGCAGCGCCAGGCTGTTGAGATCGTGCAGGGCGCTGAGATCCCCGAGCAGCAGGGTGGTGGGCTCGCGACTGTCAGGCGGGACCGACTGTGCGAAGCCGTATGCGGTGGCGATAAGGCCATCGATGCCGGAGGCGCCGCGGTTGGTCATCACCCGGCTGGGGCCCTTGCCCACCTCGCCCAGCATGTCCATCAGCCGGGCCGGCATGCTGTTGCCGACGAACAACTGACCCTGGATGAGCTGATTCAGGCGGTGGCACACCCCGAGCTCCGAGAAGCGATCACAGGCGGTGCGGATCTGCTGGCTGATGGCCTGCTGGCGCGCGGCCAACTGGTGCCAGGGCTGCTGCGAATGGGGGATTGGATGGGCGGCCGCAAAGGCGGCGGGGTCGCACACCAGGCGACGGCGCAGCCGATAGTCGGGGTCGAGGCGTGCCGGCTGCGGGTCCACCAGCCAGTAATCCTGCCAGGGGTGTTGTTTGATGAACTGGCCGAGGCGCTTGGAGATGAGGCGAGCGCCGAATTGCAGCAGTACCTCGGCGCGGGCCAGCTCGGCCACGAAGTCGCTGTGTTGCAGGGCGAGATCCGTGTGGACGAGGTTGCGATCATCGAAGCGGATCTGGCTTTGCAGATCCGCCAGCAGGGGCCAGCCGAGGCGGTCTGCCAGCTCGGCCACCGCCTTGCCTTGCACCGGATCCTGGATGCGCCCGGCGACGATGACACCGCGCTTGCCCTTCAGCTCATCCCAGTCCGGTTGGGCGGGGCAGCCCGGCTCGCCCACCAGCCAGGGGCTCCAGGGCTTGGCCGAGTGCAACCAGTCGCCGAGGGGCGCCAGGTAATCGGAAAAGTCCAGATAGTGGTCGCCGGGGTAGAGGGGCTCGGGGTACATGCAGTTGAAGTGCACCGGCCCCGGGGTGTGCGCCTGTCGGGCCAGGGCCTGATCCACCGAGCTCAGCACGAAGGCCGCCGGAATGGCGGGAGTGGGGCTCGGCAGATTTTGCTGATAGACGGGGTAGCGACCGAAGATCCCCGGCTGATCGATGGCCTGGTTGGCCCCGTTGTCGATGAGCTCGGGTGGCCTGTCGGCAGAGAGAATGATGAGCGGGACCCCGGTGAGCTGGGCTTCCGCCACCGCGGGCCAGAGGTTGGCCACCGCAGTGCCCGAGGTCATGATCACCGCCACCGGGCGGCCGCTCCCCTTGGCCAGCCCCAGCGCCATGAAGCCCAGACCCCGCTCGTCGAAGTGCAGATGGCGGCGAAAGCCCGGGTGGGCTGCGGCGGCCATGGTGAGCGGCGCCGAGCGGGAGCCGGAGGCCAGGGCGATGTCGCGTACGCCGAGGCGAAAGAGCTCTTCCAGCAAGAGGGAGGACCAGACATGGTTGAAGGTGGCGTGATGGCTGGCAAAGGCGTGATGCGCGGACACGTGGCTGGCGGACATGAAGCTCTCGCAGTGAGGAGTCGGTGAAAAACGCTATCCCAGCAGGGAGAGCACGTTGGCGATCTTGTTGTCGAGTTCGGCCCACTCGGCGGCGGGCTCCGATCCCGCCACTATGCCGGCACCGGCGAACAGGCTGATGCGCGAGCCCCTGATCCGGGCGCTGCGAATGGCGACGGAGAACTCCGAGGTCTCCCGGCTCAGCATGCCACAGGCACCGGCATACCAGCCGCGATCATGGGGCTCGCATTCACGGATGAAGGCGAGCGCCGCCTCGCGGGGGGCGCCCCCCACGGCGGGGGTGGGGTGCAGGGCAGCCAGCAGTTGCCAGTCGCAGACGCCGGGTTTGAGCTCGGCCTCGATGTCGCACTTGAGGTGTTGCAGCAGCCGCAATTTCAGAATGCGCGGCTCTGTCAGGGTGGCATCGGTCGTGAGGGGGGCCAGGCGGCTGAGAATGTCGGCGTGAACCAGCCGGTTCTCCAGCCGGTTCTTGCTGTCGGTCAGCAGCTCGGCGGCCAGGGCCGCGTCGGTCGCCTCATCCCCGGAACGGCGAATGGTGCCTGCCAGCGCCTCGGTAAAGAGGTGGCCCTTCTCCCGGCGGTAGAGGCGCTCGGGGGAGCAGGAGATGAAGCTCTGCTCGGGGGAGAATTGGAAGCCGAAGTGGAAGCACTCCTGGGCGTGGCGGGCCCACTGTGTCAGCAGGGACCAGGGGCAGAGGGGCGCATTGTGCGCCTCGCTCTGGAGCAGACTCTCCCGCGACAGCACCACCTTGGGGGTGCGGGCCTGGAAGTCGGGGGCCGTGACCTGCTCCACCAGGGTCTGCCACTGGGCAGGGCCCGGCAGGTCCTGGCGCTGCCATGGCCGCTTTTGCAGGGCGGGCAGGGGGGCCTCGGGTTGCAGGGCATCGAGCGCCGCCTCGGCGGCGCAGAGTTCGGCTTCGAATGCGTGACCCTCTTCCCGGGCAGGCAGCCAGAGATTGAGGCAGAGGCTGGTGCACTCCCCCCGGCGTACCAGTTCGATGCGGGGCAGCACGAAGCGGCAGGGGCCAAAACCCTGCCAGCCGGGCAGATCCGGGTCGAACGCCAGACCGCCGTAGTAGCGAGGGCTGTCTTCACTGGCCGTGCCGGCAAGGTCGCAGACCCGCTGGATATCCTCCGGCCGGGTCAGCTCGTGGATGGCGCCAAGCGCCACGTACTCGGGGCTCTGTTGCCCTCTGGCGTGCCAATAGATGCGGGGGTAGAGCGTCTGGGCCGCCAACCAGCCGGGAAAGACGTCGACGTGAGCGGCTACGCGCAGTCGCACGAAACCGCTGACAGTGCTGTGACGCAGGGCGTCCAGTTGTTGCTTGAGGTGGGTCTGAGCCAACATGGATGTCTAGTCTGAGCCGGATAATCGCGATCGCTCCGGGGGAGGATGGCGCAGGTTGATGCCAAAGGGCGACGATTTCCTATATATTATCTGCCCATTCGTCCATGTAAATTGCCCGGGGGAGCCGACGCCCCCGCGCAGCCAAGTATACCTAAATCCGGTTCGATAACCCTTAACACGATCAATATCTGATTGTTTGGCCATCACAATATGACAAATACCTTCTCTGTTTGGTTGCTGGCGGCGCGTTTGCGAACACTGCCCCTGGCGTGCTCCTCCATCTTGCTGGGCTCGGGGCTGGCAGCCAGCCGGGGAGCGTTCGACGGCACCATCATGGGGCTCTCCCTGCTGACCGCCATCCTGCTGCAAATTCTCTCCAATCTGGCCAACGACTATGGCGATGCCGTCTCCGGTGCCGACAACGGGGAGCGGATCGGTCCCCAGCGCGCAGTGGTTTCCGGCCTCATCACCCGGCACCAGATGTGTGTGGCCATGGGGCTGACCGCCCTGGCGGCCGTGGTGAGCGGCCTCTCCCTGCTGGTCTGCGCCTTCGGTGAGGCGTGGCAGCAGATCCTGACATTCATCCTGCTGGGGGGAGCGGCCATTGTCGCGGCCATCACCTACACGGTGGGCAAGAGCCCCTACGGCTATCGCGGCTTCGGGGACATCTCGGTGTTCCTGTTCTTCGGCCTGCTGGGGGTGCTCGGCTCCTACTACCTCTTCACCCATAGCCTGGAGTGGGACCTGTTGCTGCCCGCCACCGCCTGCGGCCTGCTGGCGACTGCCGTGCTCAACATCAACAACGTGCGGGACATCGAGACCGATGCCGCCAGCGGCAAGATCACCCTGGCGGTGCGCCTTGGCCGCAACCGGGCCATCGCCTATCACTGGGTCTTGCTGGGGGCGGCGCTGCTGGCGACCATCGCCTTCCTGCTGACCCAGCCTGCGAGCCTCTGGCCCTGGATCTTCCTGCCCGCCATGAAGCCCCTCACCGATGCCGCCCGCACCCTGCGAGAGAGTTTCGATGGCGAGGTGCTGACCGGCGCCCTCAAGAAGACCGCCATCAGCGCATTTCTGTTCAGCCTGCTGCTCTCCGCCGGGTTGGCGCTCACCTGAGGCCGACGCGTTTGGCAATGAAAAGGGCTCCCGAACGGGAGCCCTTTTTGTTGATGTGTCGACGCGTTGTTGTTTCATCAGACCGATGTGATGAGCGCCAGGGGAGGAGCCTGCCGCCAGGCGAAGGATGATGCCAGGTGATGCAGACGATGAGGGCCCCCGACAGGGAGCCCTCGTGTGCATGAGGCGGGCTTGCCCCGAGGTCAGCTTGCCTGGGCCACGGCCGGGCGGCGAGAGAAGAAGAGACTGTCCAGCAGCCAGATGGCGACCATGGAGGCCCCCACCAGCGGGAAGCAGATCCCGAGCACGACCAGCACCGCGATGGCACCGCCCATGGGAGGCAGCTTGGCGGGCAGGGGCGGGGCGGCGAGGCGACCACTGGGACGGCGGCTCCACCAGATCCAGAGCCCGCTCACCGAGCTTGCCAGAATCATCAGGCAGATGAGCAGAATGACGAGCTGGTGCGGCCAGCCGTAGAGCTTGCCCATGTGCAGCATGACGCCGGTTTCCACCGTCTTGGCGACCGGGCCGTAATCCTGCCAGCGCACGTCGACCAGCACCTTGCCGCTGTATTGGTCGATGTGCAGGGTGGCGTCGTTGCGGGGATCATCGGCAAAGATGGCGATGGTATAGACGCCGGTTTCACCGACCGGGGGGGTGATGCTGTAACCCAGGCTGACCCCACGCTCGTTGGCGATGTCGACCACCTGTTGCAGCGGAATGCGATGGCTGGCCATGACCATGCCCTCGTGTCCGCCGCCATGGGTCATGGCGCTGTGATCATGGCTCTCTGCCGTGGGTTGGGAGCTCGGCATGGGCAGGGTCTCGGCTCCCCAGGAGACGGTCTGTTCGTGAGCCTGGTTGAGGCTGCGGGTGAGGGGGGCCGACTTGGGCACCTCGTTCCACATGGCCGCAGGGAAGCGATTCCAGACGTCGGCGAACTGGCCGCCCCAGAAACCGGTCCAGGTCATGCCCGTCAGCAGCAGCAGCAGCAGGAAACCTGCGCCCCAGAAGCCGACCACGGCGTGGAGATCACGCCACCAGAGACGGCCGCGCTGGTGCATTCTCGGCCAGAGGATGCCTCCCACACCCGGTCCCTTGCGGGGCCACCAGAGATAGAGTCCGCTGACGAGGAGCACGATTCCCCAGCCTGCGGCCAGCTCGATCAGGCGATCACCCGTGGTGCCAAGCATCAGCTCCGCATGGAGAGCGCGCGCCACCGCCTGCAGGTTCCACTTGTTGTCCATGGTACCGAGCAAGGCGCCGTTCGCGGGATCCATGAAGAGGGTCAGCTCCTGCCCTTCACGCATCACGACTATCTGGGCGCTCGCGTCCGCTGCCACCGGGGGCAGGTATTTGCGCAGGCTGGCGTCCGGCATGGCGATGGTTGCCTTGGCCAGCAGCTGGTCGGCACTCAGGGTCTGGGTGGCGGGCGTCACCTTCATCAGCTGGGGGTAGAGCAGGTTGTCCAGCTGCGGCTTGAACAGGTAGACGATGCCGGTGAGGGAGAGCAGGATCAGGAAGGGGGCGACGAAGAGACCGGCATAGAAATGCCAGCGCCAGATCCGTTGGTAATAACTTGCGTCTTGTTGCTTCATCGTTGTTCCCTGGGTGAACGCCAAAAGGTTTCAGTAGGTGGAATGTTTTGAGTGGCGCGGATAATAGCAGCAACGTTTTGTTAACTGCAACAGAACATGTCGAAGAAATGTACATTCCGCCACCGGGGTAAAAACGGGGGTTGAATGGAGCTTTTCGTTCACAATGCGGGGAGCTTCATGGACTTTTCGGGGATAAATTCTTACTTTGTGGCAACACAGGGCATATCAGCCGCAGCGAAGGACTCAAGGCAGGAGGCGAACGTGCAAGCACACGGCCATTTTGAGATGCAGCGACAAGGGCAACTGCTGATCTGTCGGCCGAGCGGCCCTTTCAACCTGGCAGGCGCCATGGCCTATGAGGGCAAGTTCAGCCAACAGATAAGCCGTTTGCAGGGAGCCCCCTGGGGCATCGTCGAGGTCGCGACCGAGTTCGAGGCCGCCGGCCCCGAGGTGCTGGCTCGTTTTCGTCGCCAGTTCAACTGGTGCGCCACCCATGGCTGCGCCTTTCTGGCGGTGGTCATGATCGGGGATTTCAAACGTTATCTGGCGGATCACGTCTTCAGCGAGCTTCCCTTTCAGGAGGTGCGCTATTTCGAGGAGGAAGCGCAGGCCATCCACTGGCTGACACAGCGCCTCGAGGGGCTGCAAGGCAAGGAGAACCACGTCAGCACGGGTTGAACATCCCGGTTACTCCAGCCTGATGAACCACTTGTCCCGCTCGTCGAGGCAGTCGGGCTCCCCCATCTCGAATTCACGGCAGATAAGCGGCCGCACCTCGTAGATGCGACACATCATGGTGTTGCGGTCGAGGGCGGCGCACCAGCCATCTTCCAGTCTGTGCATCACGGGCACTTCTCCTTCCCGCTCCTCGATATAGCGGTCCGGCACGCCGGTGTCGGTGAAGAGCATCACCTCGAGGCGGCAGCAGCAGGCTTCGCAGTTCTGGCAGCTCACATCGCTCTGGATTGCTTGGGTCATGTCACCTGTCTTGCCGCATGGCGGCGAATGATATGAAACAGGCGCCTGTCAGGCGCCTGTGGTCTGGCTGGGGCGTATGAAATACCTTAGCCCAGTTTGCGGGCACGGTAGCTGCGCCCCTTGATCTTGCCTTCCTGCAACCGCTTGAGGGCGGCGCTCGCCACCTGGCGCTTCACCGCCACGTAGGAGTACTGCTCGGAAATCTGGATCTTGCCCACATCGGCCCCGGCAATGCCGCCTTCGCCAGTCAGGGCGCCGAGGATGTCACCGGCACGCACCTTGCTCTTGCGGCCCGCATCGATGGAGAGGGTCACCATCTGCGGCGCGATCGGCTTGATGTCGCGGCCGATCCCGGCCAGGTCGCCCTGGGGAATGGGGGCCTGCTGGTACTCCTCGATGAAGTTGACGCGCTGGGCCTCGTTCGGCTGGTAGAGGCTCAGGGCCAGGCCCTGCTGGCCGGCGCGGCCGGTACGGCCGATGCGGTGCACATGCACCTCGGGGTCGTAGGTCAGCTCGTAGTTGATGACGGCCCCCAGCTCCTTGATGTCGAGGCCGCGGGCCGCCACGTCGGTGGCGACCAGTATGGTGGCGCTGCCGTTGGCGAAGCGCACCAGCACCTGATCCCGCTCACGCTGCTCCAGATCGCCGTTCAGCGCCAGCGCCGAGAAGCCCTTGGCAGCCAGGTGATCGGCCACGTCGTTGCAGGCGCGCTTGGTGTTGCAGAACACCACGCAGGAGCCCGGTTGGTAGTGGCTGAGCAGCCAGGTGAGGGCATCGAGGCGCTGGCCGGCCGGCACTTCATACAGCTTCTGTTCGATGGCGCTCTCTTCATGCAGGGACTCCACGCTCACCTCCACCGGGTTGCGTTGCACGCCGCGGCTCATCTGGGCGATCCCTTCCGGATAGGTGGCGGAGAACAGCAGGGTTTGCCGGTCCTGCGGGGCGTGGCTGATGACCCGGTTGATGTCTTCACCAAAGCCCATGTCCAGCATGCGATCCGCTTCGTCCAGCACCAGCGTCTTGAGGTCGTCGAGCGCAAGGGTGCCCTGCTCCAGGTGCTTGAGGATCCGGCCCGGGGTGCCGACGGCGATGTGGGCGCCAAAGCCCAGGGTGGCGGATTGCGGTGCGGTCGGGGTGCCGCCGCACAGGGTCACCAGCTTGACGTTGGGCAGGGTGCGAGCGAGACGGCGGATCTCGGTGGCCACCTGATCCGCCAGCTCGCGGGTCGGACAGAGCACCAGCGCCTGCACTGCCAGTCGGTTGACGTCCAGCTTGGCCAGCAGACCCAGGCCGAAGGCCGCGGTCTTGCCGCTGCCGGTTTTCGCCTTGGCGATCAAATCTTTGCCGTCGAGCACCAGGGGCAGGCTCTGGGCCTGGATCGGGGTCATCTGCAGATAGCTCAGGCTGGCGAGGTTGTCCTGCAGGGCGGAGGAGAGGTTCAGGCTGCTAAATTCGCTGTTGTTCACAAAAGGACTCTATGTCGGAAAACCAGAAATGGGGGGGCGCGGTGCGCAAGGGGGCGCATCATACCAGAATGTGCCGCCGGATGCGGTGAATATTTGAACGGTTGGCGTCATGGGTTGCCGATGGAGGCTTCTGTCTGCGTTGGCGGGCTTCATGTACAGGATCTTTAGCTACAACCAATTGAAATAGATAGAAAAAAGGCTTCGTTTGTGATCTGATTTAATCGCA